>NZ_JASHIT010000030.1:0-70704 GCF_030733595.1 Halomonas sp. MMSF_3323
CACCCCAGCATGAGGAGCGAATCCCTACTGATGCCCTCCCGACAAATTTTTTGGTCTGATTATCCATACTCTACGTTTTGTGGGGCACAGCTCTTGATGGTCGACTGAGCTAGTCACTCGGGAGCTGTGACTCAAAAATGCCCAGACGTGACCACGGCCCAAGGTAACAGCAAACCGCTCTAGCATGCAGATTCCCGAGGCTCTGACCACGTAACCTGGAAAACCGCCTACCCCTTCTTCTCTATGTGCTCCTTTTCCTATATAACTTCACATTCCCCTAACAATAGAAGCTAAGGTCACACGGTTACAACAGAGGAAAGCCCATTCTAGAGAGGTTTTTGTCGACTCAATGGCTTGGCCACACCTAGTGTCTCGGCCACCACCCCCCGCTTGGCCAGCTTCGACGACAAGATATAGGCAGCACTCGTACACGTCATAGACAACACAGAAAAAGGCCTCCCATCACGGCCGATCCTAGACTTATCTTTTTTAGCCACGAGGATGAAACATGAAGCGCTTAAATTCCGATGAGGGAGACTCAATATGGGCAAGCTAAGAAAGGTTGCTCTTTCGAAGCGGCTACACATATTGCTGCTTACCGGGCTAGGGGGTTTGCTGATCGCCCAGTCATTTAGCCCAGGAGGCAGCTCTCCTACTTCTAGTTGGGGAGGCGAAAGCACTCGGTCATGGGGAGCTTCAGTAGACCCTATGTTGATGGCCTTAGGCATGATTTCTTTAGTCGGGGCATGGTTGATATATCGAAAATGGTCGAAGAGTCTGTGATGAGTCGTTGGCAGGGGGCGGATAGGAATGGAGATCTTGTGGGATAGCAAAGATGTTACGCATACGCTCTCGCCCACATCTCCCATAGCTGACCTTGATGACATGGTTGGCTGATCGGGAACGCCAGGTCGTTATACAAGCCGTTAAAGGACGTCGATAAATTCTCGCAGACGCTCCGCTGTCACGATCAGGCCACAGGCTGCCAAGGTGCTGAGGTACTCCTCGGCACTTTTCGGCGGCTTGCGCAGGCTGGCGCGGTGACGGCGCGCGGTCCTGACCATTAGCCCCTCATTCGACTCGAACTGCTGCTCCAGAAAGGTGTCGGGATGGACGGCCTCGATCCCGAAACCGGCCAGGGTATCGGCGGAAAAATCCCTCAGATTGAAGGTGACGATGAACTGGGCTCCAGCGCAAATGGCCGCAGCCAGCACGTGACGGTCGTCAGGGTCGGGGAGCTCAAGTGCCGGGATCAACGGCTCATGCCCGGTGACCAGGGAATCCGGCACCGCTTGATTCATGAGTGCGACGGTTCGCGGCAACGCCTCCGCCAGTTCGGGACGCTTCTTGAGCAGGTTGCGCGTCCACTCGTCATGGATCTGTTCTGTCCAGCGTGCGGCGAACAGCCCCGAAGTGGCCAAGCGCATCAATAGGTCCCGCAGAGGCGCGGGATAGAGCACGCAGGCGTCGTAGACGACTACGAAACGCATCAGTAGCCCATGTCCAGCTCCTGAGCCTGGTCGGCCAACTCCTGCAGAGCGGCCTCGGAGGTCTCCTCCTGCTGGCGCTTGTAAGCCAACAGGTCCTGCAGGCGAATTCGGCGATGGGTGCCCACCCGGGTAAAGGGAATCGCGCCCTCTTCCACCAGCTTGACCAGGTGGGGCCGCGAGACATTGAGCATGTTGGCGGCTTCCTGGGTCGTCACCTCGGCATGGGTGGGAAGGATGGTCACGGCATTGCCCTGGGCCATCTCGGTCAGCAGGTCACGCAGCAGCACCAGCGCTTGGCGGGGGAGCACCAGGTCGGCCCCATCCAGCTTGATATGCGCCCGGTCGTTCTTGGGCCGCTCGCGAAGCAGCTGACTGAGCTCGGTGGCGCTGGCCCTGGCCAGGCGGGTGAGCTCGAAGTTGCCGGGCACGCTATCTTGGCTGGCGCTGTTCATGACTGGGCCTCCACGCAGCCCGCTAGCGCTGGCTGCCGCCTTGTGTTCTATCGTTGCTTGCCAGGTTATTCGAAATAAACAAAACTCGCAATATTCGAAACAACGTGACTGCCTATGCGGCACTGTGTGCCAGCCAGGAAATTAGCAAGAGTGAACACCATGGCAGGGCCCGAACACATGGACGTACAGAAGCCTTTCATCGACCAACTGGTGGGCCAGGGCCGGAAGTACCTGTCCGGCTCGCGGGATGTTCCGGCTACCGGCAAGCAAGGTGCTGAAGGCCAACAAGCTCTCCATCTGACTGCTGCTGAATGGGCTGTCCGCCGCGGGGCTTGAGGGTTGGAACACCGGCCGGGGATCACGCGAACCCAGGCCTGGTGCTGTTCACCACCGGCATCGAAACCTGAGTCTCGGCACCCGCCCCGCCGTACAACTCAGCCGTCACTGATACACTCCTACTTAACACTCGTTATTGCACAATCGAGCCCACGCCACACAATGCAGAGTTAGCGGATTCGATCTCGCCCTCCCCTAACCGACAAGGACCTCTCCCATGGAATGGATCTCCAGCCACGGTACCTTTCTGCAATTCATGACCAGCCTCGGCACTTTGGCGGTCTGGATCTTCTACGCTCAGTTGCTCTACGCCGGCTTCCGTCGCCAGCGGCGCCCCAAGGTGGTCATCAATCAGGTGATGGGCTTGTCCACCCAGGGCCGCTGCCTGATCAGCAACATGAGCGCCGAGGGCATCCATATCGAGACCGTCCAGGTGTGGCTGCACGAGAAGTGCGGAATACGCCGCTGCACCGTGTCGGAGGTGGATACCGACGAAAACGGCGATACCCCCACCTCCATCGCCAGGGGGACGCTGCAGGGTCCGCTGCCATCCAACGCTCACCTGGATGCCGGCGAAATCGATAGTCTGGTGCGCCGGGCACGCGCCGCCGACATCGAGGACGAAGACAACACCCTGTGTGAGGGTGAAGACAGCGACTACGTGCTCGAGTTGCTGGTCCTGTACATCTACAGCTCCGCCCCCGGCATCATGGGGGCCAGCCGCTCCTTTGTGTTCGACGACAACGGACAGGCGCGCCCCCACCACCTGGAAACGCAACAACTCAGGGGCTACCGCGACCGCAAGCGCATGGCGCGTATCTATCGCAACTATCTGGACCGCTGAGGCTCCAGACAGCACCTTGCCCTGGGCCTGAAGATGCCCCAGGGCAAGGCTGCTCCTTCATCTCCCGCCAGCGGCGACTAGCCGTTGAACACCGACAGCAATACCAGCGACAGCTGCGGTACGTAGGCGATCACCAGCAAGGTCAGGATCATCACGATCACGAAGGGCACGATGCCCTTGATCACGGTGCCAAGCGAGGCATTGCCGATGCGCGAGGCCACGAACAGATTGATCCCCAGCGGTGGCGTGATGAAGCCGATGGCCAGGCTGACCACCATGACGATGCCGAAGTGCACTGGATCGATACCCATGGAGGTCGCCACCGGATAGAGAATCGGTGACAGCACCAGAATCGCCGGTGTGGTATCCATGACGCAGCCCACCAGCAGCAGCATTACCAGGATGACCAGCAGCAACACCGCAGGGCTCGACGAGAACTGCAGCATGAAGTCGGCGATCGCCACCGGGATCTGCTCGATGGTCAGGATGCGGGCGAAGGTCGAGGCGCAGCCCAGGATCACCATCACCGTGCCGGTGGTGGCGCAGGACCCTGCGATGGTCTTGAAGATATCCCGGGGCGACAGCTCGCGATGGATGAACACCCCACAGACAAAGGCGTACACCGCCGCCACTGCCGCCGCCTCGGTGGGAGTGAAGATGCCCGCATAGATGCCCCCCAGGATGATTACCGGATTGAGCAGCGCCCACTTGGCCTCCCATACCAGGCACAGGGTCTTGCGCCCATCGAAGGGGGTATCATCGCCCTTCCAGCCCATCTTGCGGGAATAGAAGTAGGCGTAGGTGATCAGCACCAGACCAATCAACAGCCCCGGCAGGACACCGCCGAGGAACATGTTGGAGATAGAGGTGCCGGTGGAGACCCCGTACAGCACCATCGGGATCGAAGGCGGAATGATCACGCCGATACTCCCGGCCGCCGCCACCAGCGCCAGCACGAAGGACTTCGAATAGCCGGCCTCGAGCATGGTCGGCACCACCATGGACCCCACCGCTGCGACCGTGGCCGGGCCCGAGCCCGATACCGCGGCAAAGAACATGCACACCACCACGGTGACGATGGCAAGACCCCCGGTGAAGCGACCAAAGAAGGCGGAGGCCACCCCGAGAATCCGCCGCGACACGCCGCCGGCCCCCATCAGGTCGCCGGCCAGAATAAATAGCGGTATGGCCATGATCGGAAAGCTGTCGGTGGCCGACACCAGAGTCTGGGCCACATAGAGCTCTGACAGGGTGCCGAAGGACAGGATGGTCACCACACAGGACAGACCGATGGCGATGCCCACAGGGACGTTCAGGATCAACAACACGACCAGGCTCAAGAACAATACCGTCGCGGTCATCTCACACCTCCTTGTCGTGTACGGCGTCGGGATGCGCAAGCCGCCAGCGAATGCTCTGCACCTGGCGCAGGGTGGTCAGCGCAAAGCCGACGAAAGGCGCCGCGTAGACCACCCACATGGGAACACCGATAGCCGGGGAGGCCTGGCCGAGCATCAGCTGGCGCTCTATGACCGCCCAGCTGGTCCAGACCACATAAAGCGCGAAGGCCAGAAACAGCAGGTCCCCCAGGATGACCACCCAGTGACGCGCCGAGCGCGGGAACAGCTTGAGTGCCGCGTCGATCTTGATATGCCGCATTTCCCGGGCGCCGTAGCTGATCCCAAGATAAATCAACCAGATAAAGAAGTAGCGCGCGAGCTCTTCGGACCAGGACAGCGACGCGCCCATGATGTATCGCATGAACACCTGCACCGCGAGCAATAGCGTCATCGCGGACATCAGCGCCACGCAGATCGAGATCTCCGCGTACTCATCGAGCCATCTCACAAGTTTCATCCGCTCTCTCCCTGGCAGCGGGGTGATGACAGAAGTCGGCAAGGCTACAGCGAAGCGCCCGCGTGCGGCGGGCGCCTTCTGGCCTCATCGGGTCATGGCTTCAACAGCTCGTCGAGGTACTCGGGATGCTCCATCTTCGATTTGACCAGCGAGTAGATGTCGGCCTCGACGGCGGCATCACGCCACAGTTCCTTCTGCTCCGGGGTAATCTCGGTCACCGTCACCCCCTGATCGGCAAACTTGTCGAGGATCTCGCCTTCCAGCTGCTGGGAGCGCTCGCGCTGGTAGGTCGTCATCTCATCGATGGTGGCGTCGAGCGCCTCACGCAGGGAGTCGTCGAGGGCGTTGTATCTGTCGAGGTTCATGAACACCAGGTAAGGCGTATAGACGTGCTGGGTCAGCGACACGTGGTCCTGCACTTCCTGGAAGCGATTGCCGTCGATGATGCCCAACGGGTTTTCCTGGGCGTCCACGGTCCCCTGCTGCAGCGCGGTAAACAGCTCGGTGAAGGCCATCGGTGTCGGATTCGCACCGTAGGCGCGCCAGGCCGCCAGATGGACCTCATTCTCCATGGTCCGCACCTTCATGCCGTCCAGATCTGCCGGCTCGGCCACCACCTTGCCGCTGTCGGTGAAGTTGCGAAAACCGTTCTCCCAGAACGCCAGCCCCTTGAGGCCCTTGCTTTCCAGCGACTCGAGGAGCTTGTCGCCGACCTCACCGTCCAGGGCACTGTAGGTGGCCTCCGTCGACAGAAACAGGAAGGGAGCATCGAACACGTACAGGTCCGCAAACAGCGTGGCCATCGGACTGGTCGAGGAGATACCGATGTCGATATCACCGAAGATGGTGCTTTCCACCACCACCCTGTCATCGCCTAGCTGGTTATCCGGGAACAGCGTGATCTCGAGCTCGCCGTCGGTCCGCTCTTCAACCAGTCGCTTGAACTCGACACTGGCGTCCTTGGCCGAGGTCGAGGTCACGCTGGACATGCGCAGCGTTTCGGCCTGGGACAGCGCCGGGGTCATCGCCAGTGCCGCGGCGATCAGGGACAGCTTCATTCTGGAGAGTCTTGGCATGAGGTCTTTCTTTGTTGGTGTTGTTGGCATTGAAGAGCACGGGCACCAAGGCGCCCGTCGTCACAGCGATCCTGCATCCGCTTCTCGAGGGTTCGTCACGCGAGCCGATTGACGGCCCAGTAAACCGCCTCCCCTCTGGCAAAGCGCACCGCCTCCTCGGCCACCTTGCGTTTGAGCTCGGCAGCCGCGTCCTCGGAATACCAGGCCATGTGCGGTGTGATCAGACAGCTTGGCTGGGCCCACAACGGGCTATCGGGTTCCAGCGGCTCCCGTTCGGTGGTGTCGAGGCCTGCCCCGGCGACGTGACCGGAGGCGAGCGCCTCGGCCAGTGCCACCTCGTCGACGATCCCGCCCCGTGAGGTGTTGACCAGAAAGACCCCGGGCTTCATCGCGGCCAGTGCCCCTGCGTCGATCAGGTGACGGGTGTCCTCCGTCAGCGGGCAGAACACCGCCACCACGTCGGCCCGGCCGTAGAGCGAATCGAGTTCGACGGCTTCGATATAGTCGGTGCCATCCTCGGCACTGGGGCGGTAGAAGGCGTCGTAGCCGATGACACGGAAACCGAGGGCGTTGACTTTCCGAGCGTACAGTCGACCAATCCGTCCCAGGCCGATCAGACCCACCGTCTGAGTCGACTGTCGCCGCAATGGAATGGCCTCGACGTAGTCCCAGCGACCCTGGTGACAGGCAAGGTTCATCGGCACCAGCTTGCGCGTGAGCGCCAGCGTCAGCGCCAGGGCATGGTCGGAGACCTCGTTCATGCCGTAGTCGGGTACGTTGCATACCTGCACCCCGGCGGCGGTGGCCGCCTCGAGGTCCACGTTATTGACGCCGACACCGTAGCGCACGATCAGCTTGAGTCGTGGCAGTGCCTCGAGCACCCGACGGGTGAAGGGGGCGTACTGGTTGAGCGCGATGTCCACGTCAGTAAGCTGATCGACCAGATCCTGCTCGGTGCGACAGGCCAGCATCGGTGCGTCGAATCCGGCGGAAGCCAGGATGTCCTGCTCGATGTCATGATCGGCGTGATCCAGATCGGAGAAGACAATGTTCATGGCAGGTGTCCTTTTCAAGATCCCAGGCAACCACTGTCCACAGGCGGAACGGCCTCTCTGACATCGTCAGAGACAGGTGATGCCAGCATCATCGGTGGTCCATTCATGTCATCCCCGGCGCTGCAGGGGCCGGTATCGACCAATACGTCCATCTCACGCTCCAGTGTGGGCGGTGGCTGCCAGGTACAGAGCGCCACGCGCGACCGCGCATGGACGCGATGCTGCTTGCTAACTTTCACCACGAAGGGCCCGCGAGATGGTGTCGGCGGTGCGTTTGACCTGGGGGCCCAAGGCTGCCATGCGGTCTCTCGGCATAAAGCTGATGACACTGGTGACACTGACGGCGGCCACGGCGTTATCGACATGATTCTTGACCGGTGCCGAGACACAGCGGATGCCGTACTCGTTTTCTTCCCAGTCGAAGCTCCAGCCGCGCACGTCGGCTTCCTTCAGATCGCGACGGACCTCCGCGAATGACTTGAGTGCAGGAGCATCCTCGCGAGGCCTGGCTACCCGCTGCACGGCGGCATAGTAGGCGGGCCAGCTGGAGGGATCCTTCGATGCCAGCATTGCCTTGCCCAGGGCAGTGGCCAGCGCCGGCATGCGCCCTCCGGTGCGCGAGCGCATCTCAAGAGTCCGCTTGCCCGGCAACTTGCACAGGTAGAGCACATCGCCACCGTCGAGCACCCCGAAGTGCACGGTATCCCGCGTCTGCTCGGCCAGCGCCTCCAGGTACGGCCTGGCAATATCGACCAGGGGCTGCTGCTCCGCCGCCCGTTCGCCCAGCTCGATCAACTTCGCCCCGAGGTAGTAGCCCTTGTAGGGCACCTTGTGCAGGTAGCCGTCTCTGACCAGGCAGGACAGGGAACGGGCCACCGTACTGCGAGGGAGCTGCATCGCCTGGGACAGCGCCTTGATCGTGGAAATACCACGCCCGACGCACTGCAGCACTTCGAGCCCTCGACTCAGGGTCTGGGTGCCGGAGCGGTCTTTTGGGGGAATCAGTTCATCCATGGCGCCTCCTTGATTCATCCCATTCAAGGCAAGGCCCCATACACGGTCAAATAGTCAACCAATCCGCCACATAGTGAGTCACTTGAATAAGTAACTAACGGAAAAAGCAACAAAAAACCGCCAACTTCGTGAAAGTGGCGGTGGCAGAAAAAACAACGTCTCACCGATCAGTACGTCATCGCCGACATCTCCTGCAAGACATCTCCTGATGACTCAACCAAGGTCGATATCAGCTCGGGCAATGATGCGCACTTCAGGCAATTTATTTAGCTTGAGGGAACCGTCTTTACTCCTGCACCTTTCATCCAGGTGACGCTTACACCGGCTGGTGCTTGAACTCAGGGTCACCAGTGGTCCGCTTGAGCGGAGCCGAAGAAAAAATATGGCGGTCTCAACGAGTTATTATCGCTATTGGGGAAAGGCCAAGCTAGCTGTCGACAACGAGCCTTACCGAGGTCGAGAGGGCGGCACCCCGTCCTACCGTTACCCGCAACCGCGGGGCTCAGCAGTATGGCTCGGCACTCCTTCTCCTCGTGTCATTACAGCGGACACCTACTCCCCGCTGTCCTGATGAAACCGTTCCGGTACCTGATAGCGCGTGCTGCGGCCACCTCCTGGAAGCTTCACCAAGCAACCCTTCTCGACCAGCCCAGCGAGATGACGGGTGGCAGTTGCCTTACTGACCTTGGCGGCTTTCTGGTACTGCGACGCACTGATGCCGTGTTCGAAGCCTCTCTCACCGCCATCCAGCAGGCGGTTCAACACCTTCACCTGCTCAGGCAACAGGCCGGCTGCCCTGAAGTGCTGCCAGAAACGGGCCTTGGCCAACGTCCTATCGACCTTCCCCAGGACATCCAACAAGGTGGCATCCAGCGTCTCCAGGAACCAGACAAGCCAGGCCGTCAGGTCAGGCGTGCCACACTGGTTCGCTTCCAGGCGCCGATAATAGTCAGCGCGGCGCTCCAGGATGGCAGCCGACATGGCATACAGGCGGATACTCTGCTGATCCGCCTGCGCCAAGGCGCGATCAGCGATAGCCCGGGCAATCCGACCATTGCCGTCTTCAAATGGATGCAGTGTTACAAACCAGAAGTGTGCCAGGCCCGCTCGAACCAGGGGATCCAACTCGGGGTCATGACGGCTGGACGCGAACCAAGTGAGGAACTGATCAACCTCAAGTTCCAACCCCTCTCGCGGCGGCGCTTCGAAATGCACCTTGGGTCGATCGAGGCGACCCGAGACCACCTGCATGGGCTCCACTCCGCGCCACTGCCCGGGCCTTAACGTCGTAAGCCCCGCGTCAGCATCAGGGAACAACCACCGATGCCACTGAAACAGCCTGGTGGTGTCCAGCGGCGTGTCAGGCTTGAAGGTGGCATCCAGCATCAACTCCGCCAGGCCTTCAGCACGTGGTGAGGTAGCCCCCTCCGGCTCCTCCACACCAAGGCGTCGGGCCAAGGAAGAGCGAACTGACACCACGTTCAGACGCTCTCCCTCGATGGCCGAAGAGGTAACGATGCTCTGCAGTAGCGTATCCAGGGCGGCTCTTGCCTCAGCGTCCTGGTCATCCGCGGATGTCAGAGCCCACGAGCGTCCCAGCAAGATGCCGAGATCCCTCCAGCATGCCTGGACCCGCGGCTGAATCTCGGCCGCGTGCCAGGTGAAGTTCGGCCAGTCAGGATGCTGCCAGATCCATGTCGAGGCGTGATCGGTCATGCCAGGCCTCCAAGAAGGCGGAGGAGCCGAATGACAACGATATTCGACTCGCATTGTGAGCCGAATAATGATTGGTTTCGGCTCAGCTGGCAAGTCTGGGAGTCATAAGGCCTCGGCGACCATGAGGACAGGTTTCAGATCAGGCCACCCAATCCAAAGGTGGTCAAAGGTGGCCCTCATGGCGGCCCGGGGAGCGATGCCCCGCTGCATGAGGCGGCGTGCCGTCCACGAATACAGGGCATGGGTAAGACCGGCCAATAGCCCCAACAGCAAGCTGTGGATCAGGTCCGATCGGCGGATGGCCTATGGATAACGCGACACGGCGTACTTCTTCCTGAAGATCCGCGCCGCATTTCCCGGCAAAATGCGATGAACCCAAAAAAAGCCCCCGAGTCTCCTCGGGGGCTGCTGTGCTGACCGCCAGTTCAAAGGGGTCTGCCATCGCCGGACCTCAGGCCGGCATGTCGTTGGCCTTGGCGTCGCGCGACCAGACCCGGTGGCCACGAATCGCCTCCTGGAAATCGGCGTAGAGATCGTCCACGGTCTGCGCCGAGAACACGCCGTCTTCCGGCACCTCGATGCCAGCCGCCTGCAGCACATTGGCACCGTCGCCGAGTGCAGCGATCGGCTTGAGGTGCTTGTAGGCCTCCTGCACGTAGTAAAGCCCCAGGCCGGAACCCGCCAGCGCCTTGACACTGTCATCGCCAGGGGCCACCGCCACGGCGTCCAGAGTCACCGACGGCAGTCCGTTGAGCATGGCATCCGGGGTCAGGGTGCCGCCTTGAACGGTCGCCACCGGCGCCATCGACGGCGCGATGATGAGCCCCTGGGCCCCCTCGGCTTCCAGGCGCTTCTGCAGCGCTTCCACCTGGTCACCGTCGACCCCGTCGGCGGCCAGGATCGCCACCTTGCGATAGCGAATATCCGGCTGACCGCGATGCATCAAACTAAGCGCCGAGGAGGCGTCCAGCGACGTGGTGCCCAACTCTTCCGAGGGTGCCGGCGGATGCTCCGGCGGCTTGACACCATGCACCTCGCCCACCCGTCGCGCGAGCTCCATGTCGATATTGGGCAGGATCTCCTTGATCACCCGCTCACGGATCCACGGACGCTCGACCTTGGACAACTCGAAGGCGTAAGCGGCGATGATGTGCTCTTTCTCGACGTCACTCTGGCTATGCCAGAACAACCTGGCCTGGGAGTAGTGGTCGCCGAAAGACTCGCTGCGCGCCCTGACCTTGTGGGCATCGATGCGCTCCTGATAGCTCTCGAAACCGCCGTTTTCTTCCGCCGGCGGGGTCTCCCGGGGCCAGCCATCCTCGATCGAGTTGGGTTCGTAGGAAACCTGGCCCTTGTTGATGGTCTGACGGTGCGGAGCGTCGCGCTGGTGATTGTGGAACGGGCACACCGGCTGGTTGATCGGGATCTCATGGAAGTTCGGGCCACCCAGGCGCAGCATCTGGGTATCCAGATAAGAGAACAGGCGCCCCTGAAGCAGCGGATCGTTGCTGAAGTCGATGCCGGGCACTACATTGCCGGGGTTGAAGGCGACCTGCTCGGTCTCGGCAAAGTAGTTGTCCGGGTTGCGATCCAGCACCATTTTGCCGATGGGAGTCACCGGCACCTGCTCCTCGGGAATCAGCTTGGTCGGATCGAGGATATCGAAGTCGAAGGCATACTCGTCTTCTTCCTCGACCACCTGAATGCCGAGCTCCCACTCCAGGGCATCGCCATTCTCGATGTCTCCCCACATCTCGCGGCGGTTGAAGTCCGGATCACGACCCCACAGCTTCTGGGCCTCGTCCCAGATCAGCGAGTGGGTGCCCGCCAGCGGCTTCCAGTGGAACTTGACGAAGCGGGCCTTGCCTTGTCGATCGATCAGCCGGAAGGTGTGGACGCCGAAGCCTTCCATATAGCGGTAGTGCCGCGGGAAGGCCCGGTCGGACATGGTCCACAGCACCATATGGGCGCTCTCGGGCATCAGCGAGACGAAGTCCCAGAAGGTGTCGTGGGCCGACTGTCCCTGGGGAATCTCGTTGTGGGGCTCGGGCTTCACCGCGTGCACGAGGTCGGGAAACTTCATCGCGTCCTGAATGAAGAACACCGGCATGTTGTTGCCCACCAGGTCCCAGTTACCCTCATCGGTGTAGAACTTGGTGGCAAAGCCGCGCACGTCGCGCACGGTGTCATTGGAGCCGCGGCCGCCCTGCACGGTGGAAAAGCGCACGAATACCGGCGTCTTCTTGCCGGTATCCTGAAACAGTCCCGCCTTGGAGTACCTTGCCGCCGCCTCATAGGGCTGAAAGTAGCCGTGGGCCGCCGCACCGCGGGCATGGACGATACGCTCGGGAATGCGCTCGTGATCGAAGTGATTCATCTTCTCGCGGAAGATGAAGTCTTCCATCAGCGTCGGGCCGCGCTCGCCGGCCTTCAGCGAATTGTGGTTGTCCGCGATCCGGGTGCCCTGGTTGGTACGCAGGTCATGCCCGGTCGCATCACTGCGGTAGGTCTCGAGATTGTCGGACTTGCTGTTGGCGTCGGTACGACGCTCAGTGTCATGAGCCTCGTCTCGATTCGGTTGGGTGTACGGATTCTTCGCCATGACAAACACTCCGTTGTTTGCTCGGGAAATGAGCCTTCCACGCCACCAGGCGTGGACTGTCATCGGTCGGGCTGGCACCTGTAGCCAGGCGCTCCGCCGAATGGGCTACTCCCTTATAGGCAATCGAGATACCTCTCACAAACCCTGCAACAGCACCCACCACCTACCTAAGACCAAAAAAACCTATAAATCAAATACATAAAACATGTACAAGATATTAACAAAACTTAGATAATTACAATCACACACCTGCATTACGTTGTCTTACGAGCCGGCTTCGGCCTGAGTCCGCTGCATTTTTTTAGCCAGTCCTGATATTTTTCGCTTCGGCACAGATCGCTATGCTGCCAACGAAAATTTCAATAGATATCAAGAGACTCAGGGAACCTAGATGAAAAAGATCATGCTGGCCGCCATCATCATGGCGGCCGCCCTTCTGCAGGGATGCGCCACCAGCCGCAGCACCGTGGACGTACAAGCGCCCGACACCGCGACGGTAACTCAGGCAAATCCGGGCCCCAGCCTGTACATACGCAACGTCACCGATCAGCGGCAGTTCGAGGAAGCTCCTCGCTCCGCCGACATTCCGTCGCTGGGGTTCGAAGGCGCCGAGGCGGCAACGGACGAGCTCAAGTCCCGGGCCATCGGACGCAAGCGCAATGGCTACGGCAAGGCGCTCGGGGACGTGCTGCTGCCGGAAGACAAGACCATCACGGAGCTGGTGCGCGTCTACGCCAGCGAAGGCTTCGAGGACGCAGGCTGGAATGTAGTCAACAGCGCCGACGCCAGCGACGACGTGACCACCGTGGATATCGGTGTGACCCGCTTCTGGACCTGGGTCAAGCCGGGCTTCTGGGCTATCGCCCTGAACACCGATATCGAGACCGAGTTCACCTTTTCCGACGCACGACAGCTGGAACCGATCCACGCCCACTTGAAGGATCGCATGCAGATGGTGGTCGACAGCGATTGGGCGACCAGCAATCAGCTGACGCTTGAAAGCTATCGCCAGGCCATCGCCCAGAAGGCGACGCCCTGATCAGGCACGAGCCGTCAGCCTCGCTGCGCCGATGCCCGGCCACTCGCTCGGCATTGACGTACACGGACAAAAACGGGCCGCCTCGGTGGCCCATTCTGGTTCGACAAGAAAGTCAGGTTGTGCCTTTGCAGCAGCTCGCACCCCGAATAGCGCCGACGGACTTCCACCGAGGCCTCCTGTACCACATGCAACCGCAGTGATCTGGACAGCAATGAAACACGCCACCATGTCGCCCCACATATGTCGCATCTTAATGCCCTGTTTGATGTGGCTTTATGCCCTGTTTGATGTGGCTTTGGTGTCTGATCTCGGTACTTTCCGGAGCAACTTTCCTTGAAAGGCCTTATCGAGCCCAACCTTGCTTACACCGCGCGCCTATCGACATGTGCGCCAATCAGAAAAAAACGCGACCAAACACCCCTTTTTCGACGTAATACTGATAATTAACGTGCTTGGATAGGTGCAGATTTAGCGGTAAAATTTACCTTTTCGCTCAGGCGGATTTTAAGCATGGAACAACTACGCCTAAGTGAATGGCTTGGTTGGGATCCTCTCCGCGAAGAAAACGCGACGAAGGATGCCCGACTACTGCCCTCAGACAAGCCGGGAGTCTCGCTACCGGCCATGCTACGACGCCGACTGGACAATGCCGGTCGGGCCACCTGCGATATTCTTGCAGGGCTCGATCCCGAGGCGCGTTGTCCCTTGATCCACGCATCCCGCCACGGCGACGCCAACTTTACTCTGTCGATGCTGAAGGCTCTGGCGAATCAGGAACCGCTCTCGCCTACTCGGTTTTCGATGTCAGTGCACAACGCCACCCTGGGCGTCCACGCCATCGCCAACCATCACTACCGCCCTCTACAGGCGCTCGGCGCCAGCGGCAACGAGTTCAACGCCTTGCTGTGGGAAGCCCGTGGCTACCTGGCCGAGGGCCATGAAGCGGTGGTCATTGTGTTCAGCGAAGGGACGCTTCCCGGCGACTATATCGACTGCACGCCGCACCCGGGGCACGCCTGCGCGGTGGGCCTGCGACTGTCACTGACCCAGGGCCGGGCGCTGGTAGCCGAGGACGCCACGCCAGGGGCGGCACCGACGCCGCTCGACGTCATCGACTGGCTTGGTGGCTGCAGTCCACGTCTCGCCGCCGCCCCGGGCTGGCGCCTGGAGGAAGCATGACGCTGGACCAGTGGCGGCGCGGCATCGGCACCTTCCTGTCCTTCACTGCCTTCGGCATTGGCGGCTTGATCATCGGCCTGGTGGTGGCACCACTGCTGCAACTGGGGATGCGCGACCCGGTGCGTCGCCAACGCCTGGCCAGGCGTCTGATCCAGCGGGTCTTTCGCGCCTTCATTGCGCTGATGAAGGGCCTCGGGGTACTCGACTATCGCCTGGAAGGTCGTGGGCGACTCGCCCGTGGCGGCCGTTTGATTCTGGCCAACCATCCGTCGTTGATCGATGTGGTGTTCCTGCTGGCCTATACCCCCAACGCCGACTGCATCGTCAAGGGCCGGCTCGCCACCAACCCCTTCACCCGCGGGCCGATCGGTGTCGCCGGCTATATCACCAACCGCGATCCCCAGGCACTGCTCGAGGCCGCGCGGGACAGCCTTGCCCGGGGCAATTCGTTGATCCTGTTTCCCGAGGGCACACGCACCACGCCCGGTCGTCCGATCAAGTTTCGCCGTGGCGGGGCGAACATCGCCCTGCGCACCGGCAGCGCCATCACCCCGGTGCTGATCAAATGCTCGCCCACCACCCTGACCAAGGGTGAGCCCTGGTATCACATCCCCCGGCGCAAGGTTCAGATGGACCTGCACATACTCGACGACCTGCCGCCAGAGCCGGCGTCAAACCAACCGACCAGCCAGCAAGCCCGACAACTGACGCGGGAACTGAGCCACTACTTCAACAGGGAACTGGAGCGCCTCCACCATGAACCAAAGCGTACCGCTGTCGCTTGATTTGAAGCACATGATCATCGACACCCTCGAACTCGAGGATGTCACCCCCGAAGACATCGACGACCATGCGCCGCTGTTCGGCGAGGGCCTCGGGCTCGACTCCATCGATGCCCTCGAACTGGGCCTGGCGCTGCAGAAGCGATACGGCGTCACCCTTGACGCCGAGGCCGAGGATACTCGCCGCCACTTCGCCAGCCTGGCGGCGCTGCAAGCACTGGTGGAGGAACGCCGTGTCAACTGAAGCCGCCATCAGCCGTGAACAGATTCTCACCCACGTGCAACGTACCCTGGTCGAGCTGTTCGAAGTCTCTCCTGCCGAGGTAACCCTGGAGGCCCGTCTTTACGAAGACCTCGACATCGACAGCATCGACGCCGTCGATCTGGTGGTCGAACTCAAGCAGTTCACCGGTCGGCGCATCGATCCCGAGGCCTTCAAGTCGGTGCGCAGCATCGATGATGTGGTCAACGCCGTCGATCAGCTGATGCGCGACTGAGCCCGGTCTTGCGCACGGTGTCCACTACCGCCGTGGTGCTTGCCACCGCGTTGTCGTTGAGCTGGCCGCTGTCGGTGTGGTGGCTGCGGGGCACCCTGGGGCCCTGGCCACTGCTGCTGATTGGCTGCGGGCTGATCGCCTGGCGCCTGCCCCAGGCACGCGGCCTGGCGATCCTTGCCGCTCTGGCGCTGCTGGCGGTGGGGCTTGCCGTCGATGCCGAGCTTGGCATGCGTGGCTACCCGGTGGCCGTCAATGCGGTACTGCTGGCGTCCTTCGCCGCCAGCCTGTGGCGAGGCATGCCGGTGATCGAACGCCTGGCGCGTCTCAAGGAGCCCGACCTGCCCCCCGCCGGGGTGCGCTATACCAGGCGCGTCACCCAGGCCTGGTGCCTGTTCTTCCTGATCAATGGCGGTATCGCTGCCTGGACGGCGGCCTTTGCGGACCTGGACGTCTGGACCCTGTACAACGGCGTTATCAGCTATGGCCTGATCGCCCTGATGTTTACCGGCGAATGGCTGTGCCGTCGCCGGTTGCGGAGCTCCTCCTCATGACACGCCCCATCATCGGCGCCCCGACAACCCGTGACGGCTATCTGTGTCTGGCAGATCGCCCCTGGCGACAGGCCTGGCCGGACGCTCGGCACCTGCCCTCCCGCTGGTGCCATTCCCGGGATCTTGGCCGGCGAATCGACGCCTGGCTCGCCTGGCTCGCCCCTCGCCCGCACGGTCGCTGGCTGCTGCTCGACCCAGACCCGATCACTTTTACTGCAGCCTTGCTGGCACTCTGGGAAAGCGGACAAAGCGCGCTGCTTCCCGGCGATGATCGTCCCGCCACTCTGGCGCGACTGATGCCGCTGGTCGTCGGCCGACTCCCCGCCGAGCCATCGCCGGAAGACACCCAGGATCTACCTGCCCAGGAACCCCTCGCCACCGCACAGTGGGAAGCTGATCGGAACCCTGCCGGTGCAACGGCGGTGATGGCTGACAGAGAGGCGGCGGAAAAAGAGGCGGTGGTGCTGTGCACCTCGGGTTCCACCGGCCAACCAAGCCTCGAGCCCAAGTGCTTTCGCCAACTCGACGAAGAGCTCGAGCGTCACGCCGCACTGTGGCCGCTAGCACAGACAGCCGTGGTCTGTCAGGTTAGTCACCAGCATATCTACGGCCTGCTCGCCGGTATTCTAGCGCCGCTGTGTCACGGCGCCCCCTTCTGTGGCGACGACAGCCGCTTCCCCGAGGTGATGGGCCAACGGGTCAGCGAGGCAACCTCGGTCGGGCTGGACGCCTGCCTGGTCGCGAGCCCCGCGCAACTGTCGCGGCTGCCGCAGCACCTGGCCCTGCACCACCAGCGCATTGCCCGGGTACTGTGCTCCGGAGCGCCGCTGTCCAGGGACGACGCCATGCGCTGCGAGCGTCTGCTGGATAGCCCGGTGATCGAGATCTACGGCAGCACCGAGACCGGCGGCATCGCCCATCGTCGGCAGTCGAGCGGTGATCTCTGGACCCCGTTCCCCGGGGTCGAGCTGGACCTGAATGACAGCTCCCTGCGATTGCGCTCGCCCTTCCTGGCCCGGCCGGAGCAGTGGTGGGACCAGGCCGATCGGGTCGAGCGCCAGGGCGAGGGCTTTCGCCTGCTGGGGCGCCGCGACCGACTGGCCAAGATCGGCGGCAAGCGTGTTTCGCTGACGGCGCTGGAACAACGTCTGTGCCAGCACGAGGTTGTCGATGACGCCCGCTGCGTGGATCTCGACTTGCGCGACGGAAGGCTCGGCGTGGTGCTGGCCGTGGCCGGCGATGCGCTACCCCAGCAGCATGAGCCCCGAAGAAGGCTGATCTCGACCCTGCGCGAGCACCTCGCCAGCGAACACGAGCCGTCGGCGATTCCGCGCTACTGGCGCTTCGTCGAGTCGCTTCCACTCAATCCCCAGGGCAAGCACGATCACGCTACCCTGCGTCGCTTCTTCGATGACCTCGACGACGATCGTCTGCCGCGCTGGCTGGGCGCAGTGGACGTCGACGACGAGCAGCGCATCACCCTCGAGGTACCCGAGCGTCTGCGCTATCTGGAAGGCCACTTCGAGGGCTTCGCGCTGGTTCCCGGGGTGGTACTGGTGCAGTGGGCCATCCACCACGCGCGTGAGCGGTTTCCGGCGCTTTGCGCCTTTCGCGGCGTCGACCGGCTGAAGTTCCAGAAGGTCCTGCGTCCCGGCCAACGCCTGACGTTGACGCTCAAGCGTCGTACCGATGGCATCGCTTTCTCGTTCGACTCGCCGAAGGGTCGCCACGCCGGCGGCAGGGTCCGGCTGGAGGCGCGCCATGACTGAGCCCCGCCCCTGCGCCGTGGTACCGGTCTACAACCACCCCGACAGTGTGGCCGGAGTGGTCGGGCGGCTCGTCGATCTGGGCCTGCCGGTGATCCTGGTGGACGACGGCAGTGATCCGTCCTGTCGCCGGGAGCTCGAGCGTCTGGCCAACGCGGGCCACGCGCTGGTGACCCACCAGCGCAATCGTGGCAAGGGCGCGGCGGTGCGCAGTGGGCTGCTCGAGGCCGAGCGGCTGGGCTACAGCCACGCATTGCAGGTCGACGCCGATGGCCAGCACCACCCGGACGACCTGCCAGCCTTCATCGATGCCATGCACCAGACGCCCCATCGTCTGCTGGTCGGCTACGCCCGCTATGATGACAGCGTGCCCAGGGCCCGGCTGTACGGCCGCTACGCCACCCATGTGTGGGTCTGGATCAACACCCTGTCGCGGCGGATTCGCGACTCCATGTGCGGGGTACGTCTCTACCCCCTGGCTGCCGTCAATGGCCTGCTGCGTCGGCACCCCTGTGGTGATCGCATGACCTTCGACACCGAGGTGCTGGTGCGCTGGTACTGGGCTGGGGGCGAACTCACCAACCTGCCGGTACGGGTGCACTACCCCGAGCAAGGAGTCAGCCACTTCGCCCTGTGGCGCGACAACGCCCAGATCAGCGCCATGCACGCCCGCCTGTTCGTGGCCATGTGGCCCCGCCTGCCCGGTCTGCTGTGGCGCCATCGGAGGCAGCCATGAACCGCCACTGGGCCGCCATCGGCGAGCGCGGCACCCTCTCGGGGATGCTGTTCATGGTCTGGCTGAGACGCTTCGGCGACTGGCCCTTCCAGCTACTGCTGTGGCCGGTGATCCTGTGGTACTACCTGTCCCACCGCACCGCCCGGCGCGCCTCCCAGGACTACCTGACACGGCTCGATCCGGCGCTCGAACGACAGCCACTGCGGCTGCGGGCGCGTAGCTTTCGTCACTTTCTGAGCTTTGGTCGATCGCTGATGGACAAGGTGGCCGCCTGGAACGGCGAGTATCCCCCCTCGCGGCTGTCCGGCGACGGTGTACAGCACTTCGCCCAGGCCGTGGACGGCGGCCAGGGGGGCCTGATTCTGGTCGCCCACCACGGCAACCTGGACATCGTCAACGCCCTCAGCGAACGCCACCCCTCGCTGGACCTGACGGTGATCATGCACACCCGCAACGCGCGCAAGTTCAACGAACTGCTGGAGCGCGCCACCGGCCGCCGTCGCCCCGAGATTCTCGAGGTCAGCGAGATTTCACCGTCCAGCGCCCAGCGCCTGGACGCACGCATCCGCGCCGGAGGCTTCGTGGTCATCGCTGCCGATCGCATTCCCTTGCGCCAGGGCCGCACCCGTGCGCTCGAGTTTCTCGGTGCACCGGCGCCCTTTCCCGAGGGCCCCTTCCTGCTCGCCAGCCTGCTGCGCTGTCGGCTCTACCGGCTTGCCTGTGTGCGTGATGGCGACGGCTTTGTGGTCGACTTCGACCTGATCGACGACACCTCGCGGCTGGGGCGCCGTGGCCGCAGCGCCTGGATCGCCGAGGCCATGCAACGCCATTGCGCCGACCTGGCCTGGCGCGTCCAGCGCCACCCGTTGCAGTGGTTCAACTTCTTTCCTTTCTGGATCGCCGACGAGACGACTGACCATGACCCACCCCGCTGAGCCGACCGCCCCCTTGATCCTCGATGGCGGCGCCCTGAGCCTGGAGGACGTACTCGATGTGGCCCTGCGCCGCCGAAGCGTCGCGCTGTCGCCAGCTCCCGAGTTTCGCACGCGCATCGAGCGCGGCCAGCGCTTTCTCGCGCGCCTGCTTAAAGAAGACGGCGTGGTCTACGGCGTCACCACCGGCTACGGCGACGCCTGTACCCGACCGGTGGCCCACCAGGACATCGACGACCTGCCCCGCCAGCTGTACACCTTCCATGGCTGCGGCATGGGCCAGATCCTCGACATCGAGGCAGCCCGGGCGGTGGTGCTGGTGCGCCTGGTATCGCTGTGCCAGGGGGTGTCCGGGGTCAGCTTCGAGCTGCTCGAGCGGCTGGCCTGGCTACTCGAGCACGACGTGCTGCCGGTGATTCCCGAGGAAGGCTCGGTCGGCGCCAGCGGTGACCTGACGCCGCTGTCCTATCTGGCCGCGGTGCTGTGCGGTGAGCGCGAGGTCATCGACAATGGTACCCGCCGTCCGGCCGCCGAGGCCCTGGCCGAGCGCGGCCTGCTCCCCTATCGACTGAAGCCCAAGGAAGGCCTGGCGCTGATGAATGGCACTGCGGTGATGACCGCGCTGGGCTGCCTGGCCTTCGCCCGTTGCGCCTACCTGGCACAACTGTCGACTCGCATCACCGCGCTGTCGGTGCAGGCGCTGGACGGCAACCCCTACCACTTCGATGCCGAACTGTTCGCCGCCAAGCCGCACCCGGGACAGCAGCAGGTGGCCGCCAGGCTGCGCCAGGACCTGCATGCACCGCGTACCCCGCGTAACTCACCCAGACTGCAGGATCGCTACTCGACCCGCTGCGCGCCCCACGTGATCGGCGTGGTCGAAGACGCCCTGCCCTGGTGGCGACAGTTCCTGACCAATGAACTCAACAGCGCCAATGACAACCCCTTGATCGATGCCGAGGCCGGCAAGGTGATGCACGGCGGCCACTTCTACGGTGGCCACGTGGCTTTTGTCATGGACAGTCTGAAGCAGGCCGCCGCCAATCTGGCCGACCTGCTCGACCGGCAGTTGGCTCTATTGGTGGACAGCCGCTACAACCATGGCCTGCCGAGCAACCTGAGCGGCGCCAGTGCCGAGCGCCTCGCGCTCAATCATGGTTACAAGGCGGTACAGATCGGCGCCTCCGCCTGGACCGCCGAGGCGCTCAAGCTGACCATGCCGGCCAGCGTCTTCTCGCGCTCCACCGAGTGCCACAACCAGGACAAGGTCAGCATGGGCACCATCGCCGCGCGCGATGCCCTGCGCGTGCTGACCCTGGTCGAGCAGGTGGCTGCCGCGACCCTGCACGCCGCGGTGCAGGGCGTCGAACTGCGCAGCCGACTGAACGACGCCGGCGCCGTTCCCGAGCGCCTGGCGGCCTTCGTCGACAGCGTGCGCCGCGACGTCGCCCCCCTGGCCGAGGACCGCGCCATGGACAGCGACCTCAACCACCTCTGTGGCCTGATACGCCGCCGTCACTGGAGGTTCTATGACGCCTGACGATCGCCCGCTACCCCGAGCCGAGGTGGAGCTCGAGGTGCCCTTTCACGACGTCGACATGATGGAGGTGGCCTGGCACGGCCACTACGTGCGCTATCTCGAGATCGCCCGCTGCCGGTTGCTCGACGCCATCGACTACAACTACCTGCAGATGCGCGCATCGGGCTTCGCCTGGCCGATCATCGATCTGCGCCTGCGCTACGCCGCGCCCGCTCGTTTCGCCCAGCGCCTGGCCATCGAGGCTCGCCTGAGCGAATGGGAAAACCGCCTCAAGATCGACTACACCATCCGCTGCGCCGAGAGCCGCAAGCGCCTGACCCGCGCCTGGTCGGTCCAGGTCGCGGTGGGGCTGGACGATGGCGAGATGCGCCTGGCCTCGCCACCTGCGCTGATCGAGCGGCTGATCGCCTGGCAGGAGGCGCAACCATGAACCACAGCTCCACGCACCACCGTTCACACCGGCCTCGCTGGGCTCACGGGAAAAGCCGAGCCTTGAGGGGCGCCCTGGCGGGCATCCTGCTGGTGCTGCCGATGCTGGCAACGGCTGCTGTTGCCTCCACCGGCACGGTACCGAGTCTGCCGCAGTTGAGCCGGCAACTGGAGCAGCATCAGCCGGCCTGCGTGAGTTTCGAGCAGAACCGCTGGATGGCGGACCTGCAGACCGAACTGCCCAGCGCCGGCTACTTTCGTCGCGAGCCCTCTGGGCTGGTGTGGCAGACCCTGAGCCCGATCGAGGATCGGGTCGTGCTGTCCGCCGACAACCCCGAACTGCCACCGGGGCTCAAGGCCCTGCTACCCGTTCTGACGGGACTGTTCGACGGCAACTGGGCGAGCCTTGAAGGGCATTTCAGCGTGCGCCTTGGCGGCAACCTCGATGACTGGCAGGCACAACTTGCGCCCCTGGACAGGGCCATCGCCGAGCATCTGCAAGGGATCGAACTGGACGGCGCCGAGCAGGTCGAGCACCTTCAGGTCAGCTTCACCGACGGCGATCGTCTGCGCCTCGAGTTGTCGCCGCTGCCCTGTGACGCCCTGACCGGAGCCCCCGGCGCATGAGTCTCGGGGGCACTGATTCAGCCCGCGGCGCGCTGCTGGCGAGTCGCGGCTGGGGACTGGTGCTGCTGGCCTGTATCGTGCTGCTGGCCGTGCAAGTGCTGCGCGGTGCGCCACTGGATACCCGCATCACCGCCCTGCTGCCCGAACATCAGCAGGGCGAGTTGATCGCCCGCGCCGATGACAGTCTTGCGTCCACCTTCGAGCGCCGCTTCTTGTTGCTGGTCGCGAGCGACGCGACGCCGCACGCCGCCCCCGTGGAGGCGGTCAACGAGCTTCGCCAGGCGCTGACGGCCAGCGGCATCATCGCAAGCCTGGATAGCCAGTCGCCGCCGCGCCCGGATCAGACCCTGACCCCCTATCGCTATCGCCTGCTGACCGATTCGCTGGCCCGCCAAGACGCCGAGGCCTGGCGCCAGCGCGGCCTGTCACGGCTGTTCGCCCCAGGCGTCGACGCCGATCTCGAGCGCGACCCCTTCGGCCTGCTCGACGGCTGGCTCGAGGCGCGCTTCCAGGGCCCGGTCAGCTGGCACCCCGGCGGCCCCGGGGTGGTCACCGACAAGACCGAGTGGAGCCTGATCGGCGCAACCCTGGCGGCCAGCCCCTACGACATGGCACTGCAGCAAGAGCTGAGTGCGGTGCTGGAGCGCTTCGGCCAGGCGCATCCCGAGCTGACCCTGCTGCGCGCCGGGCTGGTATTCCATGCCGCCGCCGGTGCCAGGCAGGCGAGTCACGAGATCGCCACCATCGGTCTGGGTTCGCTGTTCGGCATTCTGGCGTTGCTCGCGCTGGTGTTCCGCCGCCCGCTGGTGATCGCCACGCTGCTGTTGCCGGTGGCCACCGGTCTGGTGTTTGCCAGCGCGCTGACCTGGCTGATCTTCGGCTCGCTCAACCTGATCACCCTGGCCTTCGGCGCCAGCCTGATCGGTCTGTCGGTGGACTACGCGCTGCATCTGCAATGCACCCGCCAACTCAACCCGGGGCGCTCACTGCGCTTGTTCTGGCCGGGCCTGACGCTAGGCCTGGCCTCGAGCCTATGCGCCTA
The DNA here is from genome assembly GCF_030733595.1 of Halomonas sp. MMSF_3323. Taxonomy (NCBI): domain Bacteria; kingdom Pseudomonadati; phylum Pseudomonadota; class Gammaproteobacteria; order Oceanospirillales; family Halomonadaceae; genus Halomonas; species Halomonas sp. MMSF_3323. The sequence goes on from NZ_JASHIT010000030.1 coordinate 23,563, forward strand.
CCTGGTGCAACTGGCGACTCCCTTGCCGGGGCTGCGCCAGATGGCCACCTTCACCGCACTCGGCCTGCTCGGCGCCTGGCTCAGCGTGCGTCTGTGGCTGCCACGGCTGCCGCTCTATCACCACCCGGCTACCGCCACCATCGCCAGGCGGCTCGATCGACTGCGTCTTGGCCGCGGCCAGCGCTGGGTGTATCCCGCCCTGGCGCTGGTGCTGGTTGTGGCTGCCGCGCTGGCGCTGACCCGGAGTACCACCAGCCATGACCTGCGCCAGCTCAATCCGTCGCCGGCTGCGCTGATCGCCGAACAGCAGCGGGTACAGACGCTGCTCGAGCGCCCGGCCAGCTTCCGCTACCTGATCGTCAGTGCCGAGACCCCGGATGCCCTGCTGAAGCGCCTGGAACAGCTTGACGAGCCGCTGTCCCGGCTCGAACGGGAGGGCCACCTGTCCTCCCATCGCCACCTGGCCCAGGCGGTACCGTCGATGCAGACCCAGGAGCACAACCTCGAACGGGTGCGCGAGCGCTACGCCGCGGCCCTGCCGGAGCTGCTGAAGGCTGCCGGCTTGCCCTCGACATTGATCCCGCGCCTTGAAGATCCTCTGCACGAGGTGCCCTTCCTGTCCCCGCAGACCTGGCTGTCGAGCCGCGCCGGCGAAGCCGACCGTGCGCTCTGGCTCGATGGCCTCGAACGCCCCGCCGCCCTGATCACCATCGGTGAGGTGGACGCCACCGCATCGAAGGCGCTGACGCAGCTCGCCGAGTCACCGGACGTGATCTATCGCGATCGGGTCGCGGCGCTGTCGCAGCAGCTCGCCTTGCTCAGCGAGGAGCTGGTGCGCTGGCTGGCACTCGCCCTGGCACTGCTGGTGGGCGTCTTCGGCCTGCGCTACCGTCGCCACGCCTGGCGGGTGCTGCTGCCGCCGGTGGGCGCAGTGATCATCACCCTGGGTCTCTACGCACTGAGCCACACCGGCCTGACCCTGTTTCACCTGCTGGGTCTTTTGCTGGTGCTCGGCATCGGACTCGACGCCGGTATCTTCAGCACCGAGCACCCGCAAGACCCGGGCGCATGGCTGGCGATCAGCCTGTCCTGCGCGTCCAGCCTGCTGGCGTTCGGCCTGTTGGCGTTCAGTGCCACGCCGGCACTGCACTTTCTTGGTCAGACCTGCCTGATCGGACTGGTTGCCACCTGGTGCCTGGTCCCCCTGGCCCGAGGCGCGACGGAACGCGCTGGCGTGGCCGCCCACCGGGGTGTCGCAGGAAGCGACACCCAAGAACTGGAGAGTTCATCCCATGGAAGATCGACCTGATACCGACGTCGCCATCATCGGTGCCGGCCCCTCGGGCGCAGCGGCCGCGGCCTGGCTTGCGCGCAAGGGCTATTCGGTCAGGGTGCTGGAGCGCACCCACTTTCCGCGCTTCGTCATCGGCGAAAGCCTGCTGCCCCAGTGCATGGTGCACCTGGAGCGCTGCGGCCTGCTCGAGGCGGCCAAGGCCGGTGGCTACCAGCCGAAAAACGGCGCCGCCTTTTGCCGGGGCGACGACTACGCGGCCATCGATTTCCGTGACAAGTTCAGCGATGGCCCCGGCACCACCTGGCAGGTGCCCCGTGACGACTTCGACCAGCGCCTGATCGAGGGTGCCAGGGCGGCGGGCGCGCGCGTCGACTTCGGCGTCAGCGTCAGCGACTTTCGCGCCGATCCGTTCAGGCCGCGACTGAGCTGTGTCGACGATGACGGGAAGTGCTTCGACATCGAAGCCCGCTTCGTCCTCGATGCCAGCGGCTATGGCCGCGTGCTGGCACGCCTGGAGGCGCTGGACCGCCCCTCCAGCCTGGCCACTCGCTGCGCGCTGTTCACCCACGTCGAAGACCGTATCGATCGCGCCGAGCATGACCGCGACAAGATTCTGATCGGCGTCCACCCGACCCACCCGGACGTGTGGTACTGGCTGATCCCCTTCCGTGACGGGCGCGCCTCCGTCGGTGTCGTCGCCAGTCCCGAGTTGCTCGAGAGCGCCGGCGACAGCGACGACCAGCGGCTGTGGGCGATGCTGGGTCAGGAGCCCCGCTACGCTCGCCTGCTCAAGGACGCGACGGCCACCCGCGAGGTCCAGCGCATCGACGGTTACTCCGCCGATATCACCCGCCTGCACGGGCCGGGCTTCGCGATCCTCGGCAACGCCGGCGAGTTTCTCGATCCGGTGTTCTCTTCCGGCGTCACCATCGCGCTGGACTCGGCGCTGCGCGCGGCGCCACTGGTAGCAGACCAGCTCGACGGCGAGGCCGTGGACTGGGCGCAGGACTTTGAAGCACCGCTGCGCCGTGGTGTCGCCACCTTCCGCGAGTTTGTCGATGCCTGGTACGACGGCCGCCTGCCACGCGTCATCTTCCATCCGGATCAACAGCCCCGGGTGCGTCAGATGATCGCCTCGGTGCTGGCGGGATACGCCTGGGACATCGACAACCCCTTTGTCGCCGCCAGCCGTCGACGCCTCACCAGCCTGGCCGAGCGTTGCGAACTGGACAGCCAGGCCGTCGCTCCGTGAAGGTGCGCTCTACGCTCCCGCACCACCCGCCAAATGGCGGGTGGTCGAGCCCCTGGGCCAGGCTGCGTGGGCCAGGCAGGTCCTTCGCGGCGCTAGTGATACTCTGCCTGCTCGGCGCCTGCGGGTTGGGTCCAGGCGTGGCGCCGATGCCGGCACTGCACACGCTAGCGCCCATCAGCGCCCAGACCCAGCGGCTGACCTTCGAGCACCAGGGCGAGCGCCGCGTGCTGCTCGGCGTGCTGCGTCATGACCACCAGCAGCTTCAGTTGGCGCTGATAAGCCCTCAGGGCCAGCGACTGCTGACCCTGGTGCAGGATGACGAGGGCGCGCGCTTCGCTCCGGGCGCCGCCTTCGAGCCGCCTTTCAGCGCCGACTGGCTGGCCAGCCGCCTGAGTTTCAGCCTGTGGCCCGAAGCACGCCTGCGAGAGGCCTTCGCCGGCAGTGACTGGTCGCTCGAGCAGCGCGACCACGAGCGCCGCATCTATCATCAGGGCCGCCTGGCGGTGCGACTCGAGATGACGCCGACCTGCCACGTGATTCATGATATCGAGGCTGACTACCGGCTCAGCGTGGCGACCCTCGCGCCCTCCCCGGATGCCCGCGAGAACAAAAGCCCGAACAGCAGCGTCAGCACGACCACCACCAACCATAACGCAGTGACCGATTCACCATGCCCCTCGACGTGACACCTGCGCAGACACCCTGCCGACTGCATGCGCCGGCACTGGTCTGCCCCCTGGGGGATGACCTCTCGACCATCGCCGCGCGGCTGTTCGACGGCCAGCACGGCCTGGTGCGTAGCGATAAATACACCCCCGGCAGGCCGCTGTGGCTGGGCACCGTGACCACGCCGTTGCCCGACGACGGTGACTGGCCGGCGCGCCATCGTTCGCGCAACAATCGCCTGCTGGACGCCGCTTTCGCGCGTCTGCGGCCGACCCTTGATGACTACCTTGCCAGCCATCCCGGGGCACGCCTGGGCGTCGTGCTGGGCACCAGCACCTCCGGTATCGGCGAGACCGAGGCGGCAGTGGCCCATCGTGCCGCCAGCGGCCAGTGGCCAGAGCCCTTCCACTACTGCCGCCACGAGATCGGCGCAGCGTCCGACTTTCTGGCCTGGCGCCTGGCCGCCGAGCGGCCGGATATCCGTCTGATCACCGCCTATACCCTGTCGACCGCCTGCACCTCCAGCGCCAAGGCCCTGGCCAGCGCCAGGCGGATGCTCAAGGCGGGGCTGTGTGACGCCGTCATCGCCGGTGGCGCCGACAGCCTGTGCGGTCTTACGGTGAACGGCTTTGCCGCCCTCGAGGCGGTCAGCGACGAGCCCTGTCGCCCCTTCGCCGAGGATCGCGACGGCATCAATCTGGGCGAAGGCGCCGCACTGTTCCTGGTCACCGCCGAACCCGGCGGCGTTCAGCTCAGCGGCTGCGGCGAGACCAGCGACGCCCACCATATCTCCGCCCCTCGCCCCGACGGCATGGGCGCTCTGGAGGCCATGCGCGCCGCTCTAGAGATGGCCGGCCTCGGTCCGGATCAGATCGACTATCTGAATCTCCACGGCACCGCCACCCGACAGAACGACAGCATGGAGTCCCGGGCGGTCGCTCAAGCCTTCCCCGATGGCGTGGCCTGTGGCTCGACCAAGAGCCTCACCGGCCACACCCTGGGCGCCTGCGGCGCGCTGGAGGCAGCCTTCTGCTGGCTGGCCATGCACCACAACCGGCGGCCGCCACATCTGCACGCAGCAGACCCGCAACTGCCCGCGCTTTCGCTGTGCGGATCTGATACGACGCCAGCCACCGAGGTGCGACGTAGCCTGACCAACGCCTTCGCCTTTGGTGGGAACAATATCGCCCTGGTGATGGAGCGCGCGCCATGACGACACCCCCGACTCCCGTGACAGCCCCCCTTATGTCCACTGATGCCTCTTCTTCCGGCAGTGCAGACGCGCTGCCCCCTATCGCCGACCTGGTGCCCCACTCCGGCGCCATGTGCCTGCTCGACAGCGTGCTGGAGATCGGTGAGGAACATCTGATCGCCCGTATCACGCCCGACCGGCAGGACCCCTTTGCCAATGACCACGGCATTCCCGGCTGGGTCGGCCTGGAGTGGCTGGCCCAGGCCATCGCTGCCTGGTCCGGGCGGGCCGCCCGCGAGGCCGGAGGCGAACCCCGGATCGGTTTTCTGCTGGGCTCACGGCACTATCACTGCGACGTCGAGCATTTCGTCTTCGATTCCCCTGTCGAGGTCAAGGTCGAACTCGACTACCGCGCCGACAATGGACTCGGCGCCTTCCGCGGTGAATTGCGCGACGCAAAGGAGCGGCGCCTGGCCCACGCCACCCTCAACGTCTTTCAACCCGACAGTGCCGAGACCCTGTCGGCCATGCTCGAGGATTCAGCGCCATGACCGATACCCTGCTCGTCACCGGCTCCAGTCGGGGCATTGGCCGCGCCATCGCCCTCAGGCTCGCCCGCGATGGCTTCGATATCGTGGTCCACTGCCGCAGCCGCCGTGACGCCGCCGAACAGGTGGCCGACGAAGTTCGCGCCCTGGGCCGTGACGCCCGCGTGCTCTGCTTCGACGTCACCGACAGAGACGCCGCCAGAGCCGCTCTCGAGGCCGACATGGAGGTCCACGGCGCCTACCACGGGGTGGTCTGCAACGCCGGCATCACCGCCGACGGCGCCTTCCCTGCGCTCACCGATGACGACTGGGACAGCGTCATCGATACCGGCCTCAACGGTTTCTACAACGTGGTCAAGCCGATCACCATGCCCATGGTGCGACGCCGCAGGCCAGGCCGCATCGTGGTCATGTCGTCGGTGTCGGGGATCATGGGCAACCGCGGCCAGGTCAACTACAGCGCCGCCAAGGCCGGCCTGATCGGCGCGGTGAAGGCCCTGGCGGTGGAGCTGGCCAAGCGCCGGATCACCGTCAACGCGGTGGCCCCGGGACTGATCGACACCGACATGACCGAGGGTCTGGCCAGCGAGGAAGCGCTGAAGGCGATTCCGATGCGCCGCAGCGGTCGCGCCGAGGAGGTGGCCGCCACCGTCAGCTTCCTGTGCTCCGAGGACGCAGGCTATATCACCCGCCAGGTCATCGCCGTCAATGGAGGCCTCTGCTGATGCATCACAATGGACATCGAGCCGATGGACTTGGCCGCCGCGTGGTGGTCACCGGCATGGCCGGCTTTTCTCCCGTCGGCAACGACTGGGACACGATCAAGACCCGACTGCAGCGCGGTGAAAGTGGAATTCGCCACCTTCCCGAGTGGGACGTCTACGATGGGCTAAACACTCGCCTCGGCGCCCCGGTGGAAGACTTCAGCCTGCCCGCCCACTACCATCGCAAGGCCCTGCGCAGCATGGGGCGCGGCGCGCGCATGGCCACCCGCGCCAGCGAGCTGGCGCTCGAGGATGCCGGGCTGCTCGACAGCGACCTGCTGGGCAGCGGCGAGATGGGCATCGCCTACGGGGCCTCCGCCGGCGAACCCGACGCCGTGGCCGACTTCGGCAACATGCTGATCAACAAGTCCACCGACGGCCTCAACGCCAATTCCTACATCCGCATGATGGCCCACACCGCGCCGGTCAATATCGGCGTCTTTCTCGGCCTACGGGGACGGATTCACACCACCTCAAGCGCCTGCACCTCAGGCAGCCAGGGCATCGGCTACGCCTACGAAGCGATCCGCTTCGGCCGTCAGAAGGCGATGATCGCCGGCGGCTGCGAGGAACTGTCCGCCTCGGAGGCGGCGGTCTTCGATACCCTGTTCGCCACCAGCACCCGCAACGACACCCCCGAGGCAACGCCGCGCCCATTCGACCGCAACCGAGACGGTCTGGTGATCGGTGAAGGCGCCGGTAGCCTGATCCTCGAGGACCTGGAGCATGCCCAGGCGCGCGGCGCCCGCATCTACGCCGAACTGGTCGGCTTCGGCACCAACAGCGATGGCCGCCACGTCACCCAGCCCGACGCCGCCATGATGGAGCGCGCGATTCGCCAGTCCCTCGACGATGCCGGCGTCAGCCCCGCCCAGATCGGCTACGTCAGCGCCCACGGCACCGCCACCGATCGTGGCGACATCGCCGAGAGCCAGGCAACCCGGGCAGTATTCGGCGAGCGCCAGCCGGTCAGCGCCTTCAAGAGCTTCACCGGCCACACCCTGGGGGCCTGCGGTGCCCTCGAGGCCTGGGTCGCCATCGAGATGATGCGCGAGGGCTGGTTTCACCCCACCCTCAATCTCGACCATCCCGACCCGGCCTGCGCCGAGCTCGACTACCTGCGCGGCGAGGGCCGACGCATCGACTGCGAGTACGTGATGAGCAACAACTTTGCCTTCGGCGGCATCAACACCTCCTTGATCTTCCGCCGCTGGCCGTAGCTGAAGCCCAAGGGGCCACCAGGCCTCCCACCAAAAAGAAAGGAAACGACACCATGAGAAAGGGAATCCTCGCACTGACGCTACTGGTCGCAGGCCTTGGCGCAGCCACCAGTGCCCAAGCCAGGGACACCCCCTACTTCCTGCCGATCCAGGAAGCCCTGGCCACTCCGGCCGCCCAGGAGAAGCTTGACCCGAACATCCGCCTGGTGTTTGCCGATGCCGGCGGCAACGTCAGCCAGGACTTCGGTGAGGTGGTCACCAGCCGCAAGACCAACGCCTTCAACAAGACCGACGAAGAGGCCTGTCGCTGGGTCATGCTGTCGGCGCTGATCGCGCTCCAGGATAGTGCCCGCCAGCAGGGCGGCAACGCCGTGGTCAACATCGAGAGCTTCTACGACAGGAACGCACGCGCCTCGACCAGCGAGTACGAGTGCCACGCCGGCGCCTTGATGGCCGGTGTCGCGCTGAAGGGCGATGTCGTCACCCTGCGCTGAGGCTCGTCTCCCATGCCTGCTGCTGGCCATCGCCGAACTGCCGGCCAGCGGCACGTCCGATCAGGGTGCGGCACGGGGGAGACAACAAGGAATTGGGTCGCAGCAAGCACGCCAAGGACACGACAACGGGCGACAGCCGCGACGCATTCAAGCAGGCATTCGCGGCGAGGCTGCCTCGCACCTGGGTCGTGAACGGCTCAGCCGACTCGCCGCCGGACTCGGCTTTGACTGCCCGGTGGCGGGCTGGTCCCCTCGCGGTGCCGGGCCGCCTCGCCACCCCGGGCTACCCTCGCCCTGGACCGCGTGCCTCAGCCACAGCGGCAGCCTGGTCGTCGCTGGGCTCGCCGAGGTGCCGGTAGGGCTGGATATCGAATGTCCCGACCGGCGACAGCGACAGCGTCACCGAAGCCGCCTCGATGGCCTGATCGCGACGCTGCCCGAAGCCAGCGTACGCCGGGCCATCCAGCGGGCGCCGGATGCCCTGGCAGCCTTCTACCGCGCCTGGACCCTGTACGAGGCCCGCTACAAACTCGGCTGTCTCGAAGGCCAGCCCCCGGACCACGTCCTTGCCACCCGCATCGGCTCATTGATGGCGCCTGACCTGACCGACATGATCAGCCATTCGAATAGCCATACGAATAGTCATTCAAATCGTCAGCAGTCGGGCGATCCCCTCTACGCCTGGCAGGCGCAGGATGACCGCCTCACCCTGAGCCTGTGCGCCCGTGAACTCGGGCTGAGCATCGAGATGCGCTTGGGTGGATTGGAGTTCCCGGACTGGACGGGGCTTCCACAGACATTCGATTGAGAGAGCGTCATCGGCGCCGGATGGGGCCATCTGGAAAGCAGGAGGTGGGCCTTATTCACTGCTGTCCTGCCTCATGCTTGTCTTCTCAGCTCCGCCACCTGCTCAAGCTCGAGTCCACAGATTTCTGCGATTTCGCGGTCATCCATGGCGGTGCGCGCAAGCAGGTTACGCGCGGTTTCCAGGCGCCCTTCCTCGCGTCCTTCCTCGCGTCCTTCCTCTAGACCTATCTCTCGCCCTAGCCGTCGTCCTTCCTCGAGTCCCTTCTGCTTCCACTGTTCGGGCCATCGTTTGGCACGTTCCGACAGCATGGTGTGTACCTCCTCAAGGTCATTGAGCGCCTGCCACTGCTCGTGGTCGCTCTTCCCGCCCGGCACCCAGTTGGGCAGCAGGACGCGCTTGATCCATGTCGCGAAGTGGCGCCGCAGCCGAGCCTGCCCGGGTGATTTCAACCACTCCACCAACTGGCCGATGGTGTCGATCACGTCCTGTTGGCTATGGTGATACTCCAGCCGAAAGATGGCGGCAACCAGGTTGCGGGTGTCCGTAGGCCAGCGCTCGTCGGCGACGATCGCACCTTCATCCAGCAGTAGATAGGACTGCGAGGGTTGGTAGCGAGCCAGCTCCGTCGCTGCGGGATGAATCAGTTCGGACAGCTCCTTCGCGGCACTCCAGCGTCTTTCTCCATTGTAGAGGACGATGGGCAGCACCGGCGGCAACCTGCGCTCGCTGGCCAACTTTCTCTGCTTCACCAGGTCCTGATACAGCAGACCCACGTAGGTCATGATGCGCAGCGCCATGAAGGGATCGACGCTGCTCTGAAACTCGATCAACAGATAAAGGTACAGCCAGTCATCACCAGAACGCACCCGCCAGATCACGTCACCTTCGCGGTCGCGAAGATCATCCGTCACGAAACTGCCGCTGACCTTCTCCAGGCTGTCCAGGTCCAGCCGCTCGACCCACTCGCCTTCGACGAACCCGGTCAAGAGGTCACGTATCACCCTGGGCTCACTGAACAGCAGCTTGTAGCTCTGATCATGTCTATCACGCATGGCAGGCTGGTCCGTCAATACATCCTGCATCGCAGCGTGGCGGCTAATCACACTCTTCTCGAGCCCACACGTAAGCTTCAGCACAGACAAGGCCAGCATGTGAGTTGCATGGGGCAGAATGACGGCGGCTGCCGAGAATCAGGCAGCCACTAATCGGCGAGCTAACAAGCGCACGCGTTCAGCACCGTGCCTTCCACCAAGGTCTACCCCATTCGAGGCATTCCTGCCTTGCCTAAAATGTCAGACATTAACTATAGTAACGTCGAACATTATGGAGGCCTGGATGGACGCTCTCGCTTCACTCCCGAGGCCCGCCGAGGGTCGCGGTGCCGCGGCGCTGGCCGAGGTACTGGCACGGGCGATTCTGTCGGGACACTGGCAGCCGGGGGATCTGTTTCCTCGGGAGCTGGATCTGTGCCAGCACTTCGAGGCCAGCCGCAATCGGGTGCGTAACGCCCTGGGCGAACTCAGCGCGGCGGGCCTGATCGAGCGCACCGCCGGTCGCGGCACCGTGGTGCGCGATATCGTCGACTGGCATCTGCTGGATCCGCAGATGAGCGGCTGGATGGCCAGCCTGGACGCGCCCCACCCGCAACTGGTCGAGGCGGTGTTCGCCTTTCGCCTGGCAGCGGAGCCCTATATCGGCGAGCTGGCGGCGCTTAACGCCTCCGGAGAAGACCTGGCACGCATCGAACGCGCCTTCGACGGCATGCGGGAGACCGCCGATGCGCCCTCGCAACGACTGGCCCACGCCGAACACGATGTGGCCTTTCACGACGCCATCTATCGCGCCAGCCACAACCTGGTCTGGCGCCAGATGGGGCTGCTGTTGAGGCCCTCCATCGTGGCCCTGATCCAGCGCTCGCAGCGCCATGCCGGGAGTTCCTCCGACGGCCCCACGGACGACGCAGCAGGCGGCCATGCGCGTGGACTCAGCGACAGCCTGGAGCGCCACCGCCAGCTACTCGAGGCGATTCGCCTGAGGCAGCCAGAGCAGGCCCGCCGCGCCACGGAACTGCTGCTCGAGCGCACCGCACGTGACCTGGACAAGACACTCCCGGCCAGTGGCATCACGACACCGGCGTCGCGACACCTTTAAGCCCGTCCGCTCGCTTCACCCAACCCCATCGACATCGGGCCAAGCAGGCCCCCACAAGAGGCATCGACCATGAAGATCACCCGACTCAAGACCTGGCAGGTTCCGCCACGCTGGTGCTTTCTGAAGATCGAGACCGACGAGGGCGTCTACGGCTGGGGCGAGCCGGTCATCGAGGGCCGGGCCGCCACCGTGGAAGCCGCAGTGCACGAGCTGTCGGACTACCTGATCGGCCAGGATCCGCGCAATATCGAGCACCTGTGGAACGTCATGTACCGGGCCGGCTTCTATCGCGGCGGCCCGATTCTGATGTCCGCCATCGCCGGCATCGACCAGGCGCTGTGGGACCTCAAGGGCCGCGAACTCGGCGTCCCGGTGCACCAACTGCTGGGCGGCAAGGTGCGTGATCGCATGCGCATGTACGCCTGGACCGGCGGCGATCGTCCCGCCGACGTGGGTGCCGGCGCCAAGGCACTGACCGATCAGGGATTTACCGCCTTCAAGATGAACGGTACGCCGGAGATGCAGATCGTCGACAGCCATCGCAAGATCGACGAGGCGGTCGCCCGCGTCGCCGAGGCTCGCGACGCCGTCGGTCCCGACGTGGGCATCGCGGTGGACTTCCACGGCCGTGTCCATCGGCCCATGGCCAAGACGCTGATGCGCGAGCTCGAGCCCTATCACCTGATGTTCATCGAGGAGCCGGTGGCACCCGAGCACCTGCCGGTGCTCAAGACCATCGCCCAGGATCTGGCCACCCCGATCGCCACCGGCGAACGCCTGCACACCCGTTTCGCCTTCCGTGACCTGCTCGCCGACAACATGGTCGATATCGTCCAGCCGGACCTGTCTCACTGCGGCGGCATCAGTGAAGGCTTGAAGATCGCCACCCTGGCCTCGGCCTACGACGTGGCCCTGGCGCCCCACTGCCCGCTGGGCCCGCTGACCCTGGCGGCGTCGCTGCAGCTGGATGCGGTATGTCACAATGCCTTTATCCAGGAACAGAGCATGGGCATCCACTACAACAAGGACAACGACGTGCTCGACTATCTGGTCGACAAGAACGCGCTGGCGATCGAGGACGGCTTCTGTGCCATTCCCGAGGGGCCAGGCCTGGGCGTCGAGATCAACGAGGCGTTCGTCGAGGAACGCGCCAAGGTCGGACACCGCTGGCGCAACCCGGTATGGCAACACGATGACGGCTCCGTCGCCGAGTGGTGAGCGACGGCTGATCGCGTTGCCGAACAATGACAACAGTCCTGGTGGATGCGCGCTCCAAGGTGCCATCCGCCAAGTTCGAGGAGACGTCATGTCCCGTTCCGCATCCCCCTGCCTTGGCGAGGCTCGCGCCATCGTCGAGGCACCCTGCGAACTCGGCGAGGGCCCCAGCTGGGACGCCCGGCGTGGCGAGTTTCGCTGGCTCGATATCCTCGGGCGCCGCTTCCATCGCTACCGCCTCGAAGACGGCGATCATCGGTCCCAGGCGCTGGACGAGCTGGTGTCCTTCGCCGCCCCCTTGACCAGCGGTGATGATCTGCTGGTCACCGAACACGGCCTCAAGGAACGCGACCACGCCCACGGCGGCGTGTCACCCTGGCGCGAGGTCGAGGCTGCCAACCCGGTGACGCGCAGCAACGATGCGCGCATCGATCGCCACGGCGGGCTGTGGTTCTCGACCATGGGCAAGGCCGCCGAAGCCGCAGCCGGCAGCCTCTATCGCCTGTACCGCGGCGAGATCTTCTGCCTGAAGCAAGACATCACCATCCCCAATGCCCTGTGCTTTTCACCGGATGGTCGCCTTGGCTACTTCACCGACACCGCCACCGGGGTGGTCATGCGCTGGGCGCTCGACGCCGAGGGCTTCCCGTTGCGCCAGGATGGCGGCGCCTTCCTTCAGGACGGGGTGGCGGCAAGGCCCGAACAATTGGCCGAGCCCGAACCCTGGGCGGACTTCAACGACGACCCGGGAAACCCGGACGGCGCAGTGATCGATGCCGATGGCTACATGTGGCTGGCGCTATGGGGGTCAGGGCGGGTTGCCCGGCTGACGCCGGATGGCGAGGAGGTCGGTCATGTCAGGGTCAACGCCGACCAGCCCTCCTGCCCGGCCTTCGGCGGGCGTGAGCTGACCACCCTGCTGATCACCACCGCCACCGAAGGACAGCGAGAACACAAGGAAGGCCGCCAGGACGGCGCTACCTTCCTGTTCGACCTGAGCGAAGCGCTTCCCGGCGTACGTGGGCTCGATGATCCACCGATCGCACTGCGCTGAATCGCTGCTCACATGCCGCCGCTTTCGGCTTGTCCATCGGCGGCGGCGCCCCCAGGTTTACGACGCACCCCCAGAGGCCTGAAGCATGAGCGAATCCGACTCTCCCAAGGTCGCCATCATCACCGGTGGCTCACGCGGTATCGGGGCCGACATCAGTCGGCGTCTGGCCAACGATGGCTATGCAGTGATCGTCAACTACGCCCATCACCGCGAGGTCGCCGACGGCCTGGTCGAGGAGATCCTGGCCCAGGGCGGCGCGGCGCTGGCCGTTCAGGCAGACATCTCACGCACCGACGAAGTGGCGCAGCTTTTCGACACTGCCATGCAGCGCTTCGGTCGCGTCGATGCGCTGGTGAACAATGCCGGCGTGCTCAAGGCGGTGCCCATCGCCGAGGCGGCGGACGACGACTACGACACGCACTTCGAGACCAACACGCGCGGCACCTTCAACACCCTGAGGGAAGCCGCCTCGCGCCTGGAAGATGGCGGCCGAATCGTCAACCTGTCGAGCAGCGCGCTGGCGCTGAATCTGCCTGGCTACGGGCTCTACAACGCCACCAAGGCTGCAGTGGAGTCGCTGACCCGAGTGTTTGCCGGCGAGTTGCGCGGCAGGCGGATCACCGTCAACGCGGTAGCGCCGGGACCGGTGGATACCGAACTGTTCCGCTCGGGCAAGACCGAGGAACAGATCGAAAGGTTCACCCATATGCCACCACTGGAGCGACTGGGCCAACCGCGTGACATCGCCGCGGTGATCGCCTTCCTGCTAAGCCCCGAGGCCGAGTGGATCAATGGCCAGGTCATCCGCGCCAATGGCGGCTTCGCCTGAAGCAGCGTCGTCAAGGCTCAGCGCAGTTCTTCGTTGGCGGCGTCGCGGATGCCGTCCCCGACGCGACTGCGCAGCCACTCGGTGGCGGCCTCGGCGGTCATTGGTCGTGAAATCAGGAAGCCCTGCAGCATATGGCAGCCTTGCTCCGCCAGGTGGTCCGCCACCGTCTGGTCTTCCACCCCCTCGGCGACCACGCTGAGCCCCAGATGGTGAGCAAGCTCGATCGTGGAGGACACGATGACGTCGTCCTCGGACCCCTTCACCAGCTGCATGACGAAAGACTTGTCGATCTTCAGCTCCTGGACCGGCATGCGCTTGAGCTGGGCCAGCGACGAATAGCCTGTTCCATAGTCATCGATGGCCAGCTCCACCCCCATGGCGCGCAATGACTGCAGCTTGCGCGCCCCCATCTCCGGCGATTCCATCAGCGCGCTCTCGGTGAGCTCGATGCACAGACACTCGCCGCGCAGGCCATGGCGGTCCAGCGCCCGCTCGACCCGCTTGATCAACCCTGGCTGCTGCAGGTCCATGGCCGAGATATTCACCCCGAGGCGCACATTGAGCCCCACCTCGCTCCACCTGGCCAGCTGCTGGCAGCCGGTGTCGATGACCCACTGGGTCAATTGGTGGATCAGCCCCGAGCGCTCGGCAAGGGCGATGAATTCATCCGTCGGGATGCGTCCGAGCCTGGGGTGGTCCCACCGCAGTAGTGCCTCCATGCCGAGGGCCCGGCCGGTCAGGGCCGACACCTGGGGTTGATAACGCAGCGAGAACTCACCGTTGCTGGCGGCGTGCTGGAGATCGCGCACCAGAGACAGATGGCGCAGATGGCGTTCGTCCTGGCCGTGCAGGTAACACTGATAGGACTGGCGTAGCTGACGTGCTCGATCCAGTGCGATCTCGGCCCGCCGCAGCAGCAGGTTGGCCTCGCCGCCATGCTCCGGATAGCGCGCCTCGCCCATGGCGCAATCGAGTGTCACCGGCGACCCATCCAGACGGATCGCCCGGGTCAGTCGACGATGCGTATCCTCAAGCCACAGCGGGTCGAGGTGAGACACTGACAGCAGCAGCAGGAATTCGTCGCCACTGAGACGGTAAGCCCCTGCCTTGGGTGCCGGCAGATCCGCCAGGCGTCCGGCCAGCGTACTCAGTACCTGATCACCGAAGTCATGGCCGAAGGTGTCGTTGATCCGGCGCATATGGTTGATGGTCAGCCGCAGCAGGGTAAAGGGACGCCCGGTGGCGATGGCAGCCTCGATATCCTCGTTGGCGCATTGGCGATTGCCTAGCCCGGTCAACTGGTCCTGGCGTGAGCGCTTGCGAATGTCGGCTTCCCGGCGCACCAGGTCGTTCTGCATCTTCAGCATGGTCGAGGACAGCAGACCAAATTCTCCCTTGCGGGGAAGTCGATCGAGATCCAGAGGTTCCCCACGCCCCACACTCTTGGCCGCCCCCACCAGGCGCAACAGCGGCAGACTCACGCTCCGAGCGATCAGGATAGCGGCCACCAGCATCAGCGCCAGGCTGATCGCCAGGATGATCGCTAGCTGGCGCTTTATTGCCTGATAGTCGGCCAACAGAGTCTCGTAGGAACGCTCTACCACGAGCTGGATACGCCCCTCTGCATCCTCGAACAGCGTCAAGGCTCGGCGCAGACCCTCGCTCCCCACAAGGCCTACGTCCTCACCTTCACCCACCTGCACCTCGAAATGGGTGTCGCTGCGAATCAGCGCCGACAGCGCCGTTGCCATGTCCTCGTCGAGGCGAAACCCCATGATCAGCCACCCCGCCGACGTCTTTCCCTGGACCGGATACAACACAAGTTGAAAGGCCTCGCCATCATGAATGCCAAGGGTAACGGCCCCATCATTGTGTCTCGTCTGTTCCCTGGGGTCGCGGAAAGCTCCTGTCCCCAGAGCTTCGTGATGGCTCGACACCAGCACACGACCCTTCTCATCGAGCAGGCTCGCCATATCGGCGCCCATGCGCTGCGCGTACTCACCCAGAACGTTTCCCCTCGCCGCCCTGTCGAGCGAGTCAACGGCTTCGCGGAAACGTGGATCTTCCACCAGCAGGCTCACACTATGCAGCAATTGTTGGCCCCAGCCATCGAGCAGGGCGACTGCCACACTGGAAGCTACTCTCAGTTCCTTCTCGCCCTCCTCCAAGGCGGTGGATTTAACCGCACTGAGTACCGCCCATGACACGACCAGCTGTATCCCGATGGTCAGGACCAGCATCACCAGCAGTAGCCGAGCACGAAAGGACATCGAAAGGCCTCCACGGATTGTCGATGGCGCCACCACCACACAAACGCTGCACACAGAGTGGCAGAAAAGTCACCCGTAACCCCCTCACAGGCACTGCGGTCTGGCCGGCTTAGGCCACTTCAGGGACAGGCTTCACCCTGGCCTTCTAGAATAGCCATACTGTTACTAAATGTAACTAATATTCACAAAATCTTTGCCGTCCAGCCCCGCGCAGTCGCGGCAACCCTGACCGACGAGGTGGCGGCCAGTCCGTCATAGGCTCTGATATGCTGTGGTTTCATGACCGACGAGAGACCAACATGACCGGATCGACACCTCGCAGACGACCCTATCAATTGGCAGAGACCATCAAGGGCTGGATCGTCGAACGCGAGCTGTCACCGGGTGATCGCCTGCCCGGTGAGGCGGAGTTGATGGAGATCCTCGGCGCCTCCAAGGGCACCGTTCGTGAAAGCACCCGGGTGCTGGAAGCCCAGGGGCTGGTCGAGACGCGTACCGGCCCCGGCGGCGGCGTGTTTATCCGGGAAATGAGCGAATCCCGCGCCATCTCGCTGCTCAGCCACTATCTGTACTTCAAGGACATCTCGATCCGCGACATCTACCAGATCCGCCTGGCGCTGGAACCGGAGCTGGTAGCCTCGCTGGCGGGGCAGGTCGAGGTTTCAGAGATCGCCAGGCTGCGCCAGTCACTTGCGAGCTACGCCGAGCCCGCCTGTGACCTGGACGCCGAGCGCCAGCAGCACATCGACTCGCTGGACTTCCATGAACAACTGGCGCAGCTTTCCGGCGGCAACCCCTTGCTGTCCTTCATCATCCGCTTCACCGCCCAGGTGCTGTCCGACCTTACCGTCTATCGGCGGCTGTACGAGCCCGGCGACCATCATATCGGTCCCGCCGGCTGCCAGTATCACGCCTGGCTGCTCGACGCCATCGAGGCCGGCGACGGAGAACGCGCCCGCACCCTGATGCGCGAGCATCTGCTGGAAGCCCAGGCGGTGATGCACGACAACGAAGCACAGGTGCGGCGCGGGTTTCTCAACGAAGGTTAACGACCCTCAGAGGCGGAGGTGCGAGTGCCTTGCCCACCTCGACGACGCCTATTGCGCTTTCGGAGTCAGGTCCTTGAGAAATTGCATCAGTACACGAGTGGCCGCCTCACCGTCGGCCGCGGTGATGGCTTCGTCCGGATGGTGACTCAGGCCATCGGTACAACGCACGAACAACATGCCGATACCGGTCAGGTCGCACATCGCCAGACCGTCATGACCGGCGCCGCTGAACAGCAGATCAGCCGGCTCATCGCACCGTTGGCAGGCATCCCCCAAGGCCTCGATCAGCCAGTCCGCGCAGGCCACCGCCTCGGCCTCATAGGTCGTCTCCACCGTCAGTGACAACTCGCGCGCCTGTGCCAATTGTCGGCAGGCGGCCAGAATGTCCTCGCGACCACGACGCCGAACCTCGGCGTGGGGAGAGCGCAGCTCGAGGGTGAACACCACCTCGGCAGGAATCACGTTGACCGCGTTGGGGCGTACCTCCAGCTTACCCACCACCCCGACAAAATCCTCGGTGGCGTTAAGGATGCGGTCGACCTCGGCGATCATCTCGGCAGCCCCCACCAGCGCATCGCGACGGCCCGGCATCGGCGTGGTGCCGGCGTGGCCTGCCTTGCCGGCAACCGTCAGCCGGTGACGCTCGATCCCGGTCAAGGAGGTCACCACGCCGAGAGCGTGATCGCGCCGTTCCAGCACCGGCCCCTGTTCGATGTGGACCTCGACGAAGCCCAGCACCGAGTCAGGATCTCGGGCCAATGACGGAATTTGCTCAGGATCACCACCAAAGGCCCGAAGCGCCTCGCCCACGCTGATGCCATCGGCATCCCTGGCCTCCAGACTGGCAGGATCGAAGGTACCGGCCAGGGCACGACTGCCGATCAGCGTCGACTGAAAACGGGTCCCCTCCTCATCACCGAAGGCCACCACTTCGACGCCGTAGTCGAGCTCGATCCCATCCTTCTTCAATCGCTCCAGCGCCAGCAGCGGCAGCGCTACGCCGAGCATGCCGTCATACTTGCCACCTTCGACCACGGTGTCCTGGTGTGACCCCATGATCAGCGTGCGCGCGCCGGCGCGCGCCTTGTCGCATCGCCCAACCAGATTCCCGGAGGCATCCAGTTCGGGCTCAAGTCCGGCCCGGCGCATCCAATCGGCGATAAGTTCGAGTACCTGGCGGTGTTGCTCCGAGCAGAACAGCCGGGTCACGCCGGCGCCAGACTCCGAGAAACACGCAGCCTCGTCGAGGCGCTCGAGCAGTTGTGCGCCGAGCGTCATGGTCTCGTGGTCAGCGGTCATGATATCTCCAGATCGGGTGCCTTGAGGCACCGGAATAACGAAGGAATGGCGTCAGCGACGCGGCAGGGACGCCAGAAAGTCGGCAAAGGCAGGCGCGCGCACACGCCTGGCCAGGGCGCGCAACTCGTCCGCGATATCGCCCTCACACCAATCGACACGCAGATCGAGGGGGGCCTGGGTGAACGACTCGATACGCAGAGCGGCGGAGCGCGTGCCTCTGACGTCGCCCCCCTCTGCCAGGGCGACCTCCAGGGCGTCGATCAGTCCCTCGAGCAGCGTCGCCTCATAGTCGTCGCGGTACTCGGGCGTTGCGCCCTGGCGCACGGCGTCGGCGTTGGTACAACAGGTGTCGACAAAGGCATGAGCCAGGGCCTCGACCACCTTGGCGCTGGCCAGCAGATTGCCCGCCGTGGCCACGCCGGGGTAGCAACAGGAAGCGACGGTGGCGAGGTTGTCGGCACCGCTATGCAGCGCTGAGCGCCCCTGGACATCCATCACCAGGCACTGACGCAACGAGGTGCCCTTGTCGGCGTCGACCTGCCGGGCAAGCGCACCGCGGGCATCCTCCCCCCGTTCCAGCGCCCGGCGGACACCGTCGGGATACCAGGGGTGGGTAACCCGCCCCTGGGTCGCGCAGGCGCCGACGCCACGCCACACATGGTGAACGTAGCCGCCCACCGCCACACCTCCGGTGGCGGTGAGGGCGGCTACCGTGCCGGTAGCCGGATGAACATGCAGCAGCGACAGTGTCATGGCGCGACCTAGTAGCCGACCATATGGCCGATCACCAGACCACCCCAGGACAGCAGGTAGACCAGCGCCATGAAGGGCAGGATAGCCTTCAGCCACTTCTCGTAGGACACCCGGCCCAGCGCCAGCATCGCCAGGGTGCCACCGGAGGTCGGCACGATCAGGTTGGTCAGGCCGTCACCCACCTGGAAGGCGGTGATCATCAGCTGGCGGCTCATGCCGACCAGGTCGGCCACCGGCACCAGGATCGGCATGGTCACCAGCGCCTGGCCAGAGCCGGATGGCACAAACAGATTGATCACCCCCTGGACGACGCTGGCCATGATCGCCGACAGCGCCCCCGGGATGTCCTGAATCAGACCGCTCAAGGCGTAGACGATGGTGTCGATGATCTGGGCGTCCTTGAGGATCACCTGGATCGAGGCGGCCAGGCCGATGACCAGGGCGCCCGCCGTCACGCCGGATGCCCCTTCCATCATCTGCTTGACGATCTCGTTGGCCGACAGGCCGTTGACGATGCCGATCACGATGGCGATCAGCAGGAACATGCCGGCAATCTCATTGATGTACCAGCCCTGGGTAAAGACCCCCACCAGCATGGCGGCGAGGCCACCGACGAACACCACCAGCGTGAGCTTGTCGCGCTTGCTCATGTGGTACTCGTCCAGCGACTTGCTCATGGCCTTGGCGTCGTTGGGCTCCTCGAAGTCCATGCGGGTGACGAATCGACAGATATACCAGGACAACAGGCCCAATGAGGTCAGCACCAGCAAGGCACGCAGCCAGGCGCCGGAAAAGGTCGGTAGCTCGGCGATGCCCTGGGCCACGCCCACGGTATAGGGGTTGATCGGCGACAGTGCAAAGCCCACGCCGATGCCACCCACCGCCATGGTGGTGCCCACCAGGCTGGAGCAGCCCACCGCGCTGGCGATCAGCACCGCAATGGGCACCAGCGCAATATTGTTCTCGAAGCCGACGGCCACACCGAAGAAGCCGTAGATGAAGGTGCCGGCGGTGATGATGACGTTACGCCGTTCGACGCCGACGCGATTGACCGCCACCCCGATGGCGTTCTCCAGGGCGCCGGTGCGTTGAAGGATATGGAACAGCCCGCCGGCGATGAACACGATGAACAGGTACAGCGAGGCCGCGTTCAAGCCCTTGGGAATTGCCACGAAGATGTCGAAAGGCGAGATCGCCGCCACGTCGCTCAGATAATGAAAGGAGTCCGGCACTACGCGGGTGCGTCCATCCTGCATGACCCGCTCGAACTCGCCGGCGGGAATGATGAAGGTCAGCGCATAGGTGGCGAGCAGGATCAGGAAGATCAGCACCATCGGGTCTGGCACCGTGCGATACCACTTCTTGCGCTCTTTCAGCGTCTGGTCGTGGGCACTCATGGAGTTGTCCTTGTTGTGGAAGAACCGTTCTGGATCGTTTGTCGAAGAAGGCCTGGCGATGGAGTGACGCCGCGAGCGTATCGCGGCCACCTCCAGATGAACAAAAGTATTTATCATGATAAATAGAGGGTCAAGTCGGAACCGACGCGGTATCCGGACTGCCAGCGTTGGCAGGTGACGCGCGATTTGCCTGGCGCCCCGCTATGCTCAGCAACAAGGGCGCAGGATAGTGCGCCCACCGCCTGAACATGGCCCGGGAGGATGCGATGGAAGAACTGGAACAACTACCCTTCGTGTCGCTGCTGCTGGGAGAGGTTCAGGCCTACCTGTCAGACATTGGCTCTGCTGGCCCACGACTGGCCGCCGGCCTGCTGCTGATCCTGGTGACCTGGCTGGTGGCGAGATTCGGCCGCGCCCTGGTGGCTCGGGTGGCCGACAAGGCCAAGCTTCGACGCAATCTTCGCGACGTCCTGACCATGCTGACGGGGCTCTGTCTTTGGCTCGGGGGACTTCTGATCACCATCACCCTGATCTTCCCCACCGTCACCCCCGGCAAGGCCCTGACCACCCTGGGCCTCGGTTCCATCGCCATCGGCTTCGCCTTCAAGGACGTGTTCGAGAACTTCCTCGCCGGCCTCTTGATCCTGTGGCGAGAACCCTTCCAGATCGGCGACCACATCGCCCTTGAGGCCAACGACGTGGAAGGACAGGTAGAGCAGATCACGGTGCGCGACAGCCGTATCCGCCGCACCGACGGCCAGATGATCGTGGTGCCCAACGCCCTGCTGTTCCAGCAGCCGGTCATCGTTCGCACCAACCGCGATATCCGGCGCACCTCCATCATCGTTGGCGTCGCCTACGACGAGGACGTGGACCAGGCTCGCGAGATCATCCAGGGCGCGGTCGCCGAGGTGGACTCGGTGCGCAGCGACGTGCGTGCGGTGCAGGTCTTCGCCAAGGCCTTCGGCGCCAGTTCCATCGACTTCGAGGTGGCCTGGTGGACCGGGTCCCGCCCCGTCGACATCCGCGCTTCCCGCGATCAGGTGGTGGCATCCATCAAGCGCGCGCTCGATGAGGCCAATATCGAGATTCCCTTCCCTTACCGCACCCTGGTGTTCAAGGACCAGGCAGAGGCCGAACGCTTCCATCCTTCGGAAGCAGGTCGCCCACCAGACTTATGAACCAGCACTATTTACGCGGTTCGTACTAGAAACTACGTGATCGCCTATCTAGACCAAGGGAGAAAATGGGTAGGATTCAAGTCGGAAGGACGCAGCTTATCGAACCAGTCTCCCTCAACTGCACACCGGCATCACGCTGGATCTACAGGACGAGATACCGATGCATCGCCCTACTGCTCCCGGATTTCACGACCCTGTCGCCCCCGGTCACTCATCGCCCCAGGCCTTCGAGCTCAGGCGAGTGCTGCCGGGCTACTGGTTCGACAGCCTGGCGGGGCGCGAGAGTCGTCTCGACTTCTGTCTCAACGCTACCCTGGCGCTATCGTTCTACTATGCCGCCCTGTGGGCGACCACCATCACCGCCCCCGCCCTCGAGGACGCATTGACGATCAAGGCAGGCCTGCTGGGGCTCTGGTGGGTTGTCATCAGCCTTCAGCCCTTGGTGCTGCACGGCACTCGTCGCCTGCACGACCTGGGCCAGGCGGGCTTGTGGAGCCTGATGCTGCTGGTCCCCGGCGCCAACCTGCTGCTGACGGTGGTACTCGCCATGCAGCCCGGGGAGTCCAGCGACACCGAGCACGACGAACGGGGCTCTACCAGCGGTGCGGTATTGGTGCTGAAGCCACTGCTGATCCTGGCCACCTGGGTCGGGTTCTTTTACGTCTTCCGTCAGTAAGCCGGGGAAGTGGGCAGTAAACACTGCAGGAGCACGTCAGGGCCTTTCGGTAAGAGAGAAGAGATCGTCAGTTTCCCTTGCCAGCAACCTCGCCTCCTCTCGCACCCGGTCGATAAACGCCCGGGCAAGGCGAGACGGCTCCCGATCGCGAGGCACGATCAAGCTGTAGCGATACGGGATACGCGGTTCGAAGCGCTTGACCACCAGCCCCAACTTTCGATAGTGAAGCGCCGTCATCGGATCAACCAGCGATACCCCTCCACCAGCCAGCACGAAACCACAGGCGGCATAGTGCAATTGGGTATCAAAGGCCTGATGACGTTTCACCTCCCGCTCCTCGAACAGCCGATCCACGGATTCCCGCAAGCGCTGTTCCGGACCCAGCGAGACAAACGTCTCGCCCGCCAGATCCTCAGGTTCCAGATGCTCACGGTCGGCTAGCGGATGCCCCGCAGGCAATACACACACAACCCTACTGTCCAGCAGGGCTCGCTCCACGACAGCGGGATCGTCTACCGGAATGGCGGAAATGACTCCCAGGTCAAAATGCTGGCCGGCAACGAGATCGATCACTTGCTGCGTATTTCGAACCTGCAAAGTGGCGGAAACACCACTATGCGCCGCTAGAAACCCGCGAACCACACCTGGCAAGAAATCCAGCGAGATCGCCGGCATACCGGCGATCCGCAAGCTGCCCAGATGAAACTCCCTGAGTTCTTCCGCCGCTCTAGATAGCTGCTCCAGCGATACGAAGGCTCGTTCGACCTCCTCGTAAAAGAACCTTGCCTCCGCTGTTGGCACCAGTCGCCGTCGATGACGCTCGAACATGGACACGCCCACCGTCTGCTCGAAGTCATGCAACAGGCGACTCACCGCTGGCTGGGAAATGCACAGAATGTCCGCTGCACGAGTGGTCGTCCCCCCCTGCATGACCGCTCTAAAAGCCTCGATTTGTCGGTAGGTTACTTTCGCCATGAGACACCTAAAACATCATGTTATCTAATGATACTGAAAAACGATTTGAGGTTATACGTGTTGAATACCACGATGAGCGCATCGGTCCCCAACAACACAACAAGTGAGGCGACCCCGATGGATCGACTCTTTCGCTATGCCCTTACAGCATTGATCAGCATCGTAGCCCTGGCGCAGTTCGTGCAGGTGATCACCCGCTACCTGCTCGAGACTCCGGTCATGGGTCTCGAGGAAGCTGCGATCATTCCCACCATCTGGCTCTACATCCTCGGCAGCGTCAATGCGTCTCGAGAAGACTCTCAGATCCGAGCCAATGTCCTGGATATCTTCCTCTCACGCGAGCGCTCTCGGGCTTGGCTCCAGGTCGTCTCGGACAGCATCAGCATTGTCGTGTCGACCTGGCTGACGCTGTGGGCCTGGAACTACTTCGAGTACGTGCTGCGGGTCGACAAGCAGACCCCGACACTCTACCTGCCGACGCTGTGGTACGAATCTGCGCTGCTGATCGGCCTGGTACTGATGATTGTGTTCACGCTGTGGCACCTGATTCGCAATCTGGCCTATCTGGCTGGAAGGCGACAGCGCCCCGACCTCGCCGCCCAGGACGAGGCCATTGATCAGGACAACGGGAAGGATGCTCCCCATGATTGAGATCGCCCTGCTTGCCTTCGCCACTCTGATCGTACTGCTCAGCCTTGGCGTTCCCCTGCCCTACTGTTTCGGCGCCGCCTTGATGGTGATGACGGTGATCGGCGAAGCGACGATGCGCGGTTTGATGGTCTGGGGATTCAGCCAGTTGACCAATCCGGTGCTGCTGGCAATTCCCCTGTTCGTCTTCGCCGGCACTCTGATGAGCGTCAGTGGCATCGCTAGCAGTCTGCTGAAATTCGTCAACGTCTTCGTCGGCCGTGTTCGTGGAGGGCTCGGCGCGGTAGCCGCCGTAAGCTGTGCCATCATCGGTGCCATTTCCGGCAGTGGTCTGACCGGCATCGCCGCCATCGGTCCACTGCTGATTCCCGAAATGGAGCGCAAGGGCTATCCGCGGGCCTACTCGACAGCACTAATCGCCAACGCTTCGATCCTGGGACTGCTGATACCGCCAAGCGTCACCATGATCGTCTATGGCTGGGTCACCGATACCTCGATTCTCGCCAGTTTCCTCGCCACACTCGGCCCCGGACTCTTGATCATGCTGAACTTCTGTCTGGTCAACATGGTCATGACTCGAAAATTCGATCTGGTGCTCGACGAGCCCCTGCCGATGGACAAGATGATGCGCGAAGCAGGACGTCGCACCACCCACGCGCTACCCGCGTTGCTGATGCCGGTCATCATCCTTGGTGGCATCTACGGCGGCATCATGACGCCGACCGAAGCCGCTGCCGTGGCGGTGATCTACGCCATTCCTGTTGGTTTCCTGATCTATCGTGGCCTCACCTGGCAGACCTTTCTGGCCTCTGGCAAGGAGTCAGCGACAGCGGTGGGCGCCATTCTGATTATGATCCTCTTCAGCCTGATGCTGAGCCAGATCTACGTACTCGAAGCCATTCCCCAACAGTTGGTCGACATGATCTTCGCGATCACCGACAACAAGCTGATTCTGCTTATCCTCATCAATCTGCTGCTGTTCTTTATCGGCATGATCGTCAACGACATCACCGCGATCATCCTGACCGCACCGCTGTTGCTGCCACTGATGGAGGCGCTCGGTGTAAGCCCTGTTCAGTTCGCCGCCATCATGGGGGTCAATACCGCCATGGGAGGGGTCACCCCTCCCTACGCCAGCATCCTGTATCTGGGGGCTCGCATCGGCAAGGTCCGCTTCACCCAAGTCATTCGTCCTGCCATGACTCTGATCCTGTTCGGCTACATCCCGGTGGTGGTGCTGGTCTCAGCCTGGCCGGATCTATCCGAGTACCTGCCGGGCCTGTTCGGCTATTGATCCAACGGACAAGCCCCTGGCGCCGCTCGTCGCTGGCATCACGAGCTTCCAATGACAACGACACTCCGACCAGAAAGGAAAACACCATGACCACAAAAAGCCTCCTTGTCAGTCTGATCGCCGCGGCGGCCCTTGCATCCGCCACAGCCCAGGCCACCAGCCTCAAGCTCTCCCACGTGCGTCCTCAGAACACAGCCATCGACCAGGCGGCAGCGGCCTTTGCTGATGATGTCGCCACCTCCACCGAGGGCGAGTTGAACATCCGCCTATTCCCGGCCAATGCCCTGGGCGACTACACCATCGTGCAGGAAAGAGTCAGCCTGGGCGCCGTCGACATGGCGGTCCAGCCTCCGGCGTCGGGGGCCGACAAGCGCTTTCAGCTAGCTTACCTGCCCTATCTGGTTCGCAACTGGGACGACGCCAAGCGGGTTTTCGAGCCGGGCGCGCCGATGCGCGAGGAAATCGAGAGCATCTATGCCAGTCAGGATATACGTGTTCTGGCGGCCTGGCCGGTCTACTTCGGCGGCATCGCCCTCAACAGCGACGTTGAGAACCCTGCCGATCCCTCGGCTGACAAGGGCGCCAAGCTACGTGTACCGCCGATGAAGTCGTTCCAACTGATGGCGGACAACATCGGATACATCGGCTCTCCCCTACCCTTCTCTGACGCCTTCACGGCGGTACAGACCGGGGTTGTCGATGGCGTCATGGGGTCTGGAGCAGAGGGCTACTACGCCTCGTTTAGAGATGTCACCAACACCTACGTACCACTCAACACCCACTTCGAGGTGTGGTACCTGCTGATCAACGAAGGTGTCTACAGCGATCTAGACGACGCTGCCCGACAGGCACTGAGTGAAGCAGCAGCTCGCTTCGAGTCCGCTCGCTGGGAAAACGCCCAAGCCGACCAGGCCCACAACGAACAACTGCTGGCCGAGGCCGGCGCCACCCTGATTGAGGTCGATGACGCCCAGATCGACGCCACCGCGTCCATCGTGCGAGAGAAGGTCTGGCCAGTCATCCTCGATGACATCGGCGCCGACTGGGCTCAAAGCGTCCTCGATCAGGTCATCGAATAAGGCCGCTTTCCACCTTCGATCCGCCCGCGGGCGGATCCCCTCTGCTTTAAAGAGGCAGTCTCATGCAACAAGCGACCAAGACATCCTCCTCTCTCAGCGACGTGGTCGTAGTGGGCGGCGGCCTGGTCGGCCTCGCCGTGGGCGTCGGCCTGGCACGCCAAGGATTGACGGTACGAGTGCTCGACGAGGGCGACTTGGCCATCCGAGCATCGCGGGGCAATTTTGGCCTTGTCTGGGTGCAGGGCAAGGGCGATAACCTGCCGCAATACGCCACTATCAGCCGACGCTCCGCAGCACGCTGGCCACGCTTTGCCGAAGAACTGAGGGAAAGCACCGGTATCGACCTTCAACTGGAGCAGCGAGGTGGTCTCTACCTATGCCAGACTCAACAGGAACTGCAAGCCCGACACGCCATGTTACGCCGGATGCGTGAGGACGCTGAGGGTGACTACCCCTTCGAGGTGCTCGACCTTCAACAGGCACGAGACTTCATTCCAGAACTCGGCGACCAGACAGCAGGAGCCACCTGGTGCCCAGAGGATGGTCACGTTAACCCGCTGCGGCTGCTGCGGGCGCTAATGCAACGCTTCATCGATCTCGGCGGAAAACTCGAAACCGGCGGACGCGTCGAACGCATCGACCACCGCGACGGCGCCTTTCGACTCCAGACAGCGTACGGCCGCTATTCTGCCGCCAAGGTGGTCCTCGCCGCCGGACTCGGAAATCGCGACCTTGCCCCTCAGGTCGGCCTGACAGCCCCCGTGTCGCCAAATCGTGGCCAGGTGCTGATCGCCGAGCGCGTTCGCCCCTTCCTGTGCTACCCCACGGGCCATGTTCGCCAGACCGGAGAAGGCACGATTCAGATCGGCGATTCAAAAGAGGATGTGGGCTTTGACACAGCGACGACCAACGACGTCATGGCCCATATCGCCGCCCGTGCCTTGCGTTTCTTTCCCCTGCTTCGCGATGTCCAGCTGATCCGCGCCTGGAGCGCCCTGAGGGTAATGACCCCCGACGGATATCCGCTTTACGAAGCTTCCACCAGTCACCCGGGTGCCTACCTGGTGACCTGTCACAGCGGTGTTACCCTGGCCGCCTTCCATGAAGGCCCGTTGGCTGACTGGATCGGCGGCGCCCCCACCGACCAGCCCCTGGAGGTGTTTCGTGCCCAACGCCTTGCCCTTTGAGCGCCTAGCCCGGCGCGACCAGCCATCGCTTACCGTCTTTGTCGACGACACACCCGTCAAGGTCTACGCCGGAGACAGCGTCGCCGCTGCCGTTCTTGCAGCAGGTTGCCTGCCGTCTCGACGAACCGCCGTGAGCGGAGATCCTCGTGCGCCCTACTGCCTGATGGGTGCCTGTTTCGAATGCCTGCTGACCATCGATGATCGTCCCAATCAGCAGGGCTGCATGACCGAGGTTCGCGACCAGATGCGTATCACCTTCCAGTCCGGCGTCCGTCCCACTCAGGAGATATTCAGATGACCATCTCCACTCCCGACTACGACCTGGCTATCGTCGGCGCTGGACCAGCCGGTATGGCCGCAGCCACTGCCGCTGTCGAGTGCGGCCTGACGTGCGTCCTGATCGATGAACAACAGGCGCCAGGCGGCCAGATCTACCGCTCCATCGGACAGAGCCCGTTGTGCGACGAGTCCATCCTCGGCGCCGACTACTACGCCGGCCGGCGACTACTCGAGGCACTCCCACGAAGCGGCGCCGTGAAGACAATGTTCGGACACACTCTGTGGGGAGTGGAAGATGGACTTGTCCTGCACCTTTCTCGGACGGGCGAAGGCCGTCGACTTACGGCGTCACGCCTGCTACTGGCCACCGGCGCCCAGGAAAGGCCCGTACCCTTCCCGGGATGGACACTTCCGGGGGTAATGACCTGCGGTGCCGCTCAAATCGCCTTGAAGAGTCACGCACTGGTGCCTCCCGCTCCCCTGGTGCTGGCGGGTAGCGGCCCACTGCTGTTACTGCTGACGGCACAATTGCTTCGCGCCGGAGTGAAAATCCGGGCGTTGCTTGATACCACGCCTCGCGGCCAGTGGCGCCAGTCACTGCCTCACTTGATGCAGGCCACACGCAACCTGCCACTATTGATGAAAGGTGGCACACTGCTGAGAGATGTTCGACGCTCACGGATACCGCTATATCGACACGTGTCCTCGTTGCGAGCTGAAGGCCAAGAGGACCGGGTTTCAGAAGTGCATTTCACCTCTGATGGCAAGCACCACAGTTTGGACTGCGCCAGCCTGCTAGTGCATCAGGGCGTCGTCCCCAATATTCAGCTCAGCCGCGCTCTGGAGCTCGACCACCACTGGCATGCCGCCCAACAATGCTGGCATCCCACACTGGATAGCGATGGCCGAAGCTCACGACCGGAAATCGCTGTCGCCGGTGATGGCGGCGGCATTTCCGGGGCAAAGGCCGCCGAGGCGGACGGGCGAATGGTAGCGCTGGCCATTGCCAGGGAACTCGGACGTCTCGACGAGCGTCGCTACAGAGCGATGACCCGCGCACCGCGCCGGCTCAGAACACGCGAACGCTCAGCCCGGCCGTTTCTCGACCACCTCTATTCACCTTCGCGGGACATTCTGGCTCCTCCCGACGAGACTCTGGTGTGCCGCTGCGAAGAGGTCACTGCTGGAGAAATCAGACGACTCGCCCGCCACGGCTGCCCTGGCCCCAACCAGGCCAAAGCCTACAGCCGCGCAGGCATGGGTCCCTGCCAGGGCCGACTATGCGGCCTGACCATCAACCAGTTGATCGCCACTACACAGAAGCGTGAACCCGAGGAGGTGGGGTACTACCGGCTGAGGATGCCGATCAAGCCGATCACACTAGGTGAGCTGGCCGATACAGATAGCGGCTGAGAGCCCAACAATACCCTGCTGTCGGCCGTCTTACCCAGTTCACCCGATCCGCAACCCATGCTGCTTGAGCTTGCGCACCACGCTTGGCTGGCTGATGCCGAGGTGTTCGGCGATGGCGTAGGTGGTGGGAAGGGTACGGCAGCAATCGGCAAGGATCTCACGCTCGCGCCGGGCCAGGGCGGCCTTCAGGCCCTCGCCCCGGGCAAGCGACAGCTCGGGTCGCGCTGCGCCTGGTGCGGATGGTGTCGCGGGTGACAAAGCGCCATCAGCCAGCGCAGCGGAGTCTCCGGTGAGGGACGCCGCCGTCTGCTGCGCTTCACGCTGCTGCCCGCCGAGCGGCCCTACCGAGGCCCCCGTGGACGGCACCAGCAGATCGCCCTGGATGACATCGTCACTGGATAACCAGGCCCTCTCCAGGGTGTTTTCCAACTCACGCACATTGCCCGGCCAATCCCAGCCCATCAGCGCCTGCCACACGTCTCGCGACAGCATCTTGTCGCGTCCATAACGCCGATTGAGGCGCTTTAGCTGGCGCTCGACCAGGCCGGGAATATCCTCGCGACGCTCGCGCAGGGGCGGCAGGGTGACCGGAATCACGTTCAGCCGGTAGTACAGATCCAGGCGAAACAGGCCCTGCTCGACCCGTGCCGACAGGTCCTGATTGGTGGCCACCACCAGGCGAAAGTCGACCCGTCGCGGGGCCCTGTCCCCAAGCCGGGTAATACTGCCGTCCTGGATGGTCTTCAGCAGCTTGGTCTGCACCGCCAGGGGCAACTCGCCGATCTCGTCGAGAAACAGGGTGCCGCCCTCGGCCTGCTCGATCAGCCCCTTGCGGCCCCCCGGCGCAGCGCCGGAAAACGCGCCCTTTTCATGGCCGAACATCTCCGATTCGAACAGGCTTTCAGGGATGGCGGCGCAGTTGACGTCGATAAAGGGGCCATCGCGGCGAGAACTCCAACGGTGCAGCTGGCGGGCGAAAGCGGTCTTGCCCACCCCGGACTCGCCCAGCATCAAGACCGTGGCGTCGGTGGGCGCGACCCGCTTGAGCAGCAGCGCCACCTCGCGCATCAGCTGGCTTTTCACCTCCAGGTCATCGAGCTCGGCTTCGAGTGCTTCGCTGTCGCTCTCCAGCGCATGGCCCCGGCGCAGGTGCTCGCTGAAGCGGCGCTGCAACAGCGCGTACTCCTGCTGCAGCAGCTGCAGATCGGTCAAGTCCATGGAGCGGCTGACCACCGCCACCAGCCGCTCACCCTCGAATACCGGATGGGCCTGGGCGATGACCCGGCGTCCGGTGCCGGTGCGCTGGACCAGCTGGGCCGGCCGCCCGCTGCGAATGACCTCCAGGCTGACCGACGGGGTCAGCACGCCATCGGCCTCGAGCCGCTGCACGCTGGTGGCGCAGAGCTCTTCGCAGGACATGCCGTAGACCGCCGCCGCCCCGGGACTGACGTCGCGGATACGACCGTCCGGCGCGACGATGAAGAAGTGGTCGTGGGCGGTATCGATGATGGTCTTGAGAATCTTGGTGTCGTCGTCGCTCATCAAACGATCCATAAATGCATCATTGATTCAGAAGTGTATCACGATGCGTCGGGATCGCGATTCACTTCTGGATCACTTCTACCACCACAGCAGACCATCCCTTGGAATCCCTGCACCTCTATTACATCTTTAGTATAAATGCCCAAAAGATGGCACGGCGTCTGCATCATCCACAACAACCGTCAGGCCCAGGGCCGCGACCGTCCCCATCCACGATGCCAGGAGTTCCCTGTGAGCGACTTCAATCAACCTCTCGGCGGCAACGAGATGCCGCGCTTCGGTGGCCCTGCCACCATGATGCGTCTGCCCACCCAGACCAGCGCCGAGGGTCTGGACGCCGCCTTTATCGGCATTCCCATGGACATCGGCACCTCCAACCGCCCGGGCACCCGACTGGGGCCGCGCCAGATCCGCGACGAATCGCGCATGCTGCGCCCCTACAATATGGCCACCCGTGCTGCACCCTTCGACAGCCTGCAGGTGGCGGACATCGGCGACGTGCCGATCAACACCTTCAACCTGCCGAAGAACCTGGACATCATCAGCCGCTTCTACGACGACGTCCTGTCCCACGACTGCGTGCCGCTGACCCTGGGCGGTGACCACACCCTGACCTGGCCGATCCTGCGTGCCATCGCCAAGAAGCATGGCCCGGTAGGGTTGATCCATATCGACGCCCACGCCGACGTCAACGAGCACATGTTCGGCGAAGAGGTGGCCCACGGCTGCCCGTTCCGCCGTGCCCAGGAAGAAGGGCTGCTGGACGCCAACCGGGTCGTCCAGATCGGCCTGCGAGGCACCGGCTACGCCGCCGAGGACTTCGACTGGTGTCGCCAGCAGGGCTTCCGCGTGGTCCAGGCCGAACAGTGCTGGCACAAGTCGCTCGAGCCGCTGATGGCCGAGGTGCGCGAGCAGATGGGCGATGGCCCGGTGTACATCTCGTTCGACATCGATGGCCTGGACCCGTCGGTGGCGCCCGGCACCGGCACGGTGGAAATGGGCGGCCTGACCTCGGCCCAGGGCCTGGAGATCGTGCGCGGCGCCCAGGGGCTCAATATCGTCGGCGGCGACCTGGTCGAAGTCTCCCCGCCCTACGACCCCAGCGGCAACACCGCCCTGATGGGCGCCACCCTGCTCTATGAAATGCTGTGCGTGCTCCCCGGAGTCGCGCGCCGCGACTGAATCCTCACAGGGCCAGGGAGTGGCCCTGGCGACAGCCAACGAGGCGCCCGCGTCAGGGCGCCGACCATTACAACAGCAAAGAGTGATCGCCCATGTCCTCCCACCTGCATTCTGCCGACAAGATCACGACCGACGGGGGCAAGCTAAGCACCCATGGTCTGATCAAGTTCCTCGTCCCGTCGTTGATCGGCATCCTGCTGTTCCTGGTGCCCTTCTCGGTCGGTGATACCATCAACATCGGCATGGGTCTGGCCGCCGACTGGCTCAAGGCCACCCTCGGCGACGCCCTGCCCGCCATCGCCACCGTCGTGCTCACCCTGTCCATCGTGCTGACCCTGGTGGTCAAGCTGACCAAACCAGGCTGGGCCCGCCAGGGCGCGATGAAGGAGCTGTTCGACATCGCCCCGCTGTGGGTGGTGATGCGCGCCCTCGGCGCCGCCTTCGCGCTGATGACCTACTTCCAGGTCGGCCCGGAGATGGTCACCGCCTCCTTCACCGGCGGGGTGATGCTCAATGACCTGGCGCCGGTGCTGCTGACCTTCTTCTTTTTTGCCGCCATCCTGCTGCCCTTCCTGGTGGACTTCGGCTTCATGGAGTTCATCGGCTCCATGGTGCGCACGCCCTTTCGCAAGATCTTCGGGCTGCCCGGGCGCAGCGCCATCGACGCCACCGCCTCCTGGATGGGCTCCGGCACCGTCGGCGTACTGATCACCACCCAGCAATACGAGCAGGGCTTCTACAACGCCCGCGAGGCCTCGGCCATCGCCACCAACTTCTCGATCGTGTCGATCGCCTTCGCCCTGCTGGTGACCAGCTTCATCGGCATCAACCACCTGTTCGTGCCGTTCTACCTGACCGTGGTGGTGGCCGGCCTGGTCGCCGCCGTCATCGTGCCGCGCCTGCCGCCGCTGTCACGCAAGGCCAACACCTACTACGAGCCGGTGGGCTGCCAGATCCAGGAAGAAAACACCGGCAACCAGAGTCTGTTGCGCTACAGCCTGGGCATCGCCGTGGCCCGCGCCGAGACCGCCCCGGGCCCGCTCAAGCTCGCCCGCCTGGCACTGTTCAACGTCGCCGACATCTTCTTCGGGCTGCTGCCGCTGGTCATCGCCATCGGTACCGTGGCGCTGGTACTGGCCGAGTTCACTCCGCTGTTCACCTGGCTGTCCATGCCGATGGTGCCGGTGCTCGAGTGGATGGGTCTGCCCGAGGCCGAGGCCGCCGCGCCGGCGACCCTGGTGGGCTTCGCCGACATGTTCCTGCCGGCGGTACTGGCCAGCGATATCGAGAGCGAACTGACTCGCTTCGTCATCGCCTGTCTGTCACTGACCCAGTTGATCTACATGTCAGAGATCGGCGCCCTGCTGCTGAAGTCACGGATCCCGCTCAAGCTGTGGGAACTGGTGGTGATCTTCCTGCTGCGCACCGCCATCACCCTGCCCATCATCGTGGTCATGGCCCACTGGCTGGTGGGTTGATCGGGAGGCCGACATGACAGACCCAAACGATGCTCACGCCGCCGGCAAGGCGGCCTTCACCCGCATCGACCAAAGCACGGCAGAAGACTGGGCGGTGATCGCCGCCCACGACGCCGACTACCTGGCCGGCCTCGCCGACAGCGTACTGGACACCCTCGCCCGGCTGGGCGAGGGCCACCAGCCCTACCAGATCACCCGGCTGGAGCACTGCCTGCAGAGCGCGACCCGGGCCGAGCGTGCCGGCGCCGACGAAGAGATGATCGTCGCCGCCCTGGTCCACGACATCGGTGACGAACTGGCGCTTTTCGACCACGCCGCCTTCGCTGCCTCGATCCTGCGCCCCTTCGTCAGCGAGAAGACCCACTGGATCGTCCAGCATCACGACGTCTTCCAGGGTCACTACTACTGGGACAAGGTCGGCGGCAACAAGGATGCCCGCGAGCAATTCCGCGGCCATCCCTGGTTCGACGACTGCGAAGCCTTCTGTCGTGACTGGGACTGCCCGTCCTTCGACCCCGCCTACGACACCCTGCCGCTGGCGCACTTCGAGCCCATGGTCAGGCGGATCTTTGCAAGAGCCCCCTACTCGGTGGCCCCGCACCCCGCCCTCGCCCCTGGCTCGTCTCAAGCCTCTGATCCGTCTCAAGCCCCTGGCCCGTCTCAAGCCCCTGATCCGTCTCAAGGAAGTACCGCATGACCTGCGCTGAACTGCTGATCCGTCTGCTGCGTGACACCTACGACGTGGACACCGTCTTCGGTATCCCCGGCGTCCACACCATCGAGCTCTATCGTGGCCTCGAAGGCGGCAATGGACACGACCACCAGGGCAGTGGCATCCGCCACGTCACCCCGCGCCATGAACAGGGCGCCGGCTTCATGGCCGACGGCTACGCCCGCACCACCGGCAAGCCCGGCGTGTGCTTCATCATCACCGGCCCCGGCATGACCAATATCGCCACCGCCATGGGCCAGGCCCTGGCCGACTCGGTGCCGATGCTGGTGATCTCCAGCGTCAACCGCCGCGACACCCTGGGACGCGGCCAGGGCCGGCTGCACGAACTCCCCGGCCAACGCGAGCTGATGGCCGGCGTCTCGCGCTTCAGCCACACCCTGCTCGACCCGAACGGCCTCGGCGAGGTGCTGGCCCGTGCCTTCGCCGTGTTCGATGGCGCCCGCCCCGGCCCGGTGCATATCGAGATCCCCATCGACCTGTTCGACGCCCCGGTCAGCGAGCCTGTCAGCACGCGCCGCACGGCGCTGGCCAAGGCCGCACCGGCCCCCGCCGCGCTCGAGCAGGCGCTCGACTGGCTAGTCGACGCCAAGCGCCCGCTGGTGCTGCTCGGCGGCGGCTGCGTCGATGCCCCGGACGCCGCCCGCCGTCTGGTCGAGAGCCTCGACGCCCCCACCGTCACCACCATCAACGCCAAGGGCCTGCTCGGCCGCGACCACCCGCTGGACCTGGGTGCCAACGCCTCGCTGCCGGCGGTGCGGGAGCTTGCCCATGAAGCCGACGTGGTGCTGGCCATCGGCACCGAGCTTGGCGAGACCGACTATGACGTGGTGTTCGACGACGGCTTCACCCTCGACGGTCGACTGATTCGCATCGACCTGGACCCCGAGCAGCTTGCCCGCAACCAGCATGCCGACCTGGCACTGGTAGCCGACGCCGCCTCCAGCCTCGAAGCGCTGGCCGCCGGCTGCGACCAGCGCCTCGGCGGTGAGCAGCTTTCGCGCGATGGCCGCAAGCGTACACATGATGCGCTGAGCGCCCTGGCGCTGGCCGATGATCCGGCCTTCCGCCCCTATGTGCCGCTGTTCGACACCCTGCGCGAGAGCCTGCCGGGGGCGATCCTGGTGGGCGATTCCTGCGCCACCACCTACGCCGCCAACCATCTGGTCAGCCAGGACGCGCCGCGCCGTTTCTTCAACGCGTCCACCGGCTACGGCACTCTCGGCTACGGCCTGCCCGCGGCCATGGGCGCGAGCCTCGGCCAGCCGGACCTGCCGGTGGTGGCGCTGGTGGGCGACGGTGGGGTGATGTTCACCCTGACCGAGCTTGCCTGTGCGGTGGAGGAAAGGCTGCCGGTCATCGTGCTGCTGTGGCACAACCAGGGCTACGAGGAAATCCGCCGCTTCATGGACAACGCCGGCGTCACCCGCCTCGGCGTGGACATCCAGGCACCGGACTTCCAGACCCTGGCGGCCGGCTTCGGCTGTGCGGCGACCCGGGTCGGCAACCCCGCCGGCCTCGCCCGGGCCATCGCCCATCGCCCCGAAGACGGCCCGATGCTGATCGAGATCGACGCCACGGCATGGAACGCCGCGGTGGCCTGATCGAGCGACGACCCCTTTGCCGGCGCCACGGCGCCGGCCCTTTTGCTCCGTTTTTTGCTCCTTTTGCCTGCTCCGTTTTGCGCTCCCAATTTCGCGCCCCTGCGGTACCTACCAACCATAACCACAAAGGTTTCCTAGATGATTTCACTCAAGCGGCTGATCGGCCACGACACCCTGGATGAACACCAGCACAAGAGCATGGGAGGCATGGCCACCTTTGCCCTGTGGCTCGGCGCCAACGTGGTCGTCACCACCATCCTCACCGGCATGCTGCTGGTGCCCGATCTGCGCTTCCCGGTCGCCATGACCTGGGTCCTGATCGGCTCGCTGATCGGCGCCATTCCGCTGCTGCTGGTAGGACTGATGGGCCAGCGCACCGGCCTGCCCTCGATGGCCCTGACCCGCCGCGCCTATGGCCCCACCGGCTCGAAGATCATTTCGCTGGTCAACATGGCGGTGCTGATCGCCTGGAGCTGGATCCAGGCGCTGCTGGCCGGCATGAGCCTGGACTACGCCATCGAGGCCACCACCGGCTACTCCAACCTGCCGCTGATGACGATCCTGTGCGAGACCATCGTGGTGCTGATCGTGCTGCGCGGCCACCTGGGTATCGAGCGCATCGAGCGCTGGGCGGCGGCGGCCATGATGGTGCTGGCGGCCGGCGTGGTCTACCAGCTCAACCGCCACTACGAGGTCGGTGCGCTGTTCGAGATGCCCGCCGAATCCCGCAACGGCATCACCCTGGGCATCGCCTTCGACATCGTCGTCGCCACCGCCTTCTCGTGGATTTCCACCTCCGCCGACTACAACCGCAACTGCAAGAGCGGACGCATCGCGGTACTCGGCACCTACGGCGGCTACGTCTGCGCCTCGATGATCGCCATGGGGCTGGGTGCCGCGGTATCCGGCCTGTCGGTGCTCGGCGGCATGGAACAGACCTACGACCCGACCCGGCTGCTGTCCGGCTTCGGCTTTGGTCTGCCCGCTGCGCTGGTGATCTTCTTCTCGGTGATGACCACCAACGTGATGGCGGTCTACAGCGCCACCCTGTCGTGCATGAACGTGTCCCCCGGCATGGCCTTCTGGAAGCCGGCGCTGGTGATCGGCGTGGTGACGGTCTTTGGCGCCCTGATCCCCGGTATCCTCGACCAGTTCCAGAACTTCCTGTTGCTGATCGGCGCCTTGTTCATTCCGGCCTTCTCGGTGATGATCGTCGACTACTACCTGGTCGGCCGTGACGGCTATAGCGCCGAGCTGCTGCGCTCGCCGCACCAGCTCGGTCGGCCCACCGCCGGTATCGCCATCGGCGCCTACCTGATCGGTGCGGCCCTGGCGGCCTACTGGACCCTGGTGGCACCGCTGTCCATCGGTGCCTCGCTGCCGGTGTTCGTCATCACCGGCGGACTCTACTGGCTGGGCTGTGCCCTGTTCACCCGTTCCAGCCTCGCTGCCCAAGGAGACTGATCCATGCGCCTGATGCTGGCCCAGACCGACCCCGTCCACGCGGATGTCGCCGCCAACCTCGATGCCCTCGATGGCCTGTGCCAGCAGGCGGTGGCCGCCGGCGCCCAGCTGCTGGCCCTGCCGGAACTGGCGCTGACCGGCTACAACGTGTTCGAACGGCTCGATGAACTGGCCGACGAAGGCGAGTTGATCGATCAGGTCGCCCGGTTGGCGCACCAGTATCGCCTGCACCTGCTGTTCGGCCTGGCCCAGCGCCAGGCCGACGGCCGCCTGACCAACTCGGCGGTGCTGATCGACGACGCCGGCACCACCCTGGCCTGCTACCACAAGCGCCAGCTATGGGATCGTGAACATCAGTACTTCATCCCCGGTGACGAGCTGTGCGTGGTCGACACCCGGCTCGGCCGCCTGGGCCTGATGATCTGCTACGACAACGAGTTCCCGGAGATGGCCAGAGCGCTGGCCCAGGCCGGCGCCGAGGTGATCCTCTCGCCCACCGCCAACATGGTGCCCAACGCCGAACGCCAGCAGTTGCAGATCCGCGCCCGGGCGCTGGACAACCAGCGCTTCGTCGCCTGCATCAACCGCGCCGGTATCGAGGGCGAGCTGCACTACTGCGGCAACAGCCTGGTGGCGGGACCGGACGGCGAGGTGCTGGGGCGCCTTGGCAACGACGCCGGGGTGCTGGTAGTGGACATCGAACACTCGCGTATCGACGAGAGCCGCAGCCACCAGGACTACCTGAAGGACCTGCGCGCCCTGCCGGGAGGCAACACGTGAGCACCTTCACCCTGCCCCGGGGTGACGCCGCCAGCTGGTATCGCACCCAGCGCCTGGCCGACGGCATCACCCTGATCGACGAACCGGCCATCAAGCCGTTCTACCGCTGCAATATCTGGCACGTTCGCGGCCGCGAGCGCGATCTGGTGGTGGACTTCGGCCTGGGCGCGGTGCCACTGCGCGAGCGCGTGGCACTACTGGCCGAACGTGAGATCGTGGCGGTGGCAAGCCACACCCACTTCGATCATATCGGCGCCGCTCACGAGTTCGACTGCTGCCACGTTCATCGCGCCGAGGCCAATATCCTGGCAAGCCCCGACAACCGTCGCACCCTGGCCGAGGCCTTTCTCGACGACGCCATGTTCGACGCCCTGCCACCGCTGCCCTACGCCCACAGCGGCTATCGCATTGCGGCGCCGCCGCGTATCGAGACGCTGGAGGACGGTGACGTCATCGAGCTGGGCGATCGCCATTTCGAGGTGATCCACACCCCCGGCCATTCGCCCGGCGGCATCGCCCTGTGGGAGGCCGCCAGCGCCACCCTGATCAGCGGCGACATCATCTACGACGGTGAGCTGATCGAGGACGCCTATCACAGCGACCTGGACGACTACGCGGCGAGCCTCGAGCGCCTGCGGCGGTTGCCGATCGCCACGGTGCACGGCGGCCACTTTCCGAGCTTCTCGGGCCGTCACTGCCACGCCCTGATCGATGACTGGCTCAATCGCCACCAGGCCTGAGCGCGTAACGAGCCCTCATCTCGCCGATCATTTCATTCGCTTATTCCTTCCAATGTCTTTGCCCCTGGAGTCCCTCCGTGCAACAGCTGACACAACAGTTTATCGACAACCGCTGGGTGGATAGTCACAGCCGCCGGCGCCTGGCGGTGACCGATCCCTACCGCCAGACCCAGATCGCCGAGATCACCGCCGGCGATGCCAGCGACGTCGACGCCGCCGTGGCCAGCGCGCGTGCCGCCCTGCCCGCCTGGCAGGCGCTGGGCGGACAGCGTCGGGGCGACTTTCTCGAGGCCTTCGCCACGGCCCTCGAAACCCGCCGCGGCGAGCTCGAACGGCTGTCCTCCACCAACAATGGCAAGGCCCTGGCCGAGGCCGCCATCGACCTGGACGACGCCATCGCCTGCTACCGCTACTACGCCGGCCAGGCCCGCGCCCTGGAGCAGCGTCAGGGACGTCTGCTCGAGCACGGCATGGACGGCGTCGAGGCGCGGGTGTTCGAAGACCCCGCCGGCGTGGTCGGACTGATCACCCCCTGGAACTTCCCGCTGGTCACCAGCGCCTGGAAGATCGCACCGGCACTGGCCGCCGGCTGCACCCTAGTGTTCAAGCCCTCCGAGGTCACCCCGCTGCCCGAGGTGGCGTTGGCCGACATCGCCGTGGAGATCGGCCTGCCCGCCGGTGTGCTGAACCTCTTGCTGGGTGACGGCGAAGGCATCGGCGCCCCCCTGTCCGCCCATCAGGGTGTGGATAAATTGTCCTTCACCGGTAGCAATGCGGTCGGCGAGAAGGTCATGCAGGCCGCCGCCAACGGCGTGCGCGGCGTATCACTGGAGCTCGGCGGCAAATCGCCGATCCTGGTGCTCGATGACGCCGAGGTCGAAGCCGCCGCCGACTGGGTGATGGCCGGCATCTACTTCAACTCCGGGCAGATCTGCTCCGCCACCTCGCGACTGATCGTGCACCAGACGCTGGCCGAACCGCTCTACCAGGCGCTGGCCGACCGTATCGACGGCCTCACCCTGGGTGACCCGCTGGCCGAGGGCACCGACATGGGCCCGATGACCAGCGCCCGTCAGCGCGAAGCCGTGGAGCGCTATCTCGAGATCGCCAAGGACGAAGGCCTGACGCCGGTGCGTGACGGCCGCCATCGTGACCTGCCGGCCCAGGGCGAGTTCGTCGCCCCAACCCTGTACCGCGACGTGCCCACCTCAAGCCGTCTGTGGCGCGAGGAAATCTTCGGCCCGGTGCTGTGTGCGCGCAGCGCAGAGAGCGAAGCCGAGGCCATCGCCCTGGCCAACGACAGCGCCTTTGGCCTCGCCGCCACCGTGATCTCCGGTGACGCCGAGCGCGCCAGGCGTGTTGGCCGCGCCCTGCGTGCAGGCAGCATCTGGTTCAACTCCGAACAGCTGGTGATGCCCGAGGCCAGTTGGGGCGGTTTCGGCGCCAGCGGCATCGGACGTGAACTCGGCCCCTGGGGACTGTCCGGGTATCTTGAGGTGAAGCATCTGATTGGCCCTGCCGCTTAACCTCTCCCGGTCCTGTTTCCGGACCATCGCCTCAGCGACGACTCAGTATCACCGCGGCAATATCTCAACAACATCACCCCGATGGCAGGGCAAGGCGCCCGGCCATCGGGGTGTTTTTT
The DNA here is from genome assembly GCF_030733595.1 of Halomonas sp. MMSF_3323. NCBI lineage: Bacteria > Pseudomonadati > Pseudomonadota > Gammaproteobacteria > Oceanospirillales > Halomonadaceae > Halomonas > Halomonas sp. MMSF_3323. Next base: position 63,715 of record NZ_JASHIT010000030.1, read on the forward strand.
TGTCGCAGCGACGCAATTTCGTGCCAGTTCGGCCAACCCGAGGTCAAATAATTAGAAATTTCTTAAAAAGAGAAAGGATGTAGGACATCCCCCATATCCCCTGACGAAATGGCTTTCTAGAGTCACAGTGAAACCCTTGCTTCAGGCACCAATGATGCGTTCCTCATGCAAGGAAAAAATGCGCCACCGCCGACCATTGCCATGACGACTGACCATCCATCAAGGCATTGGAAAACCCGACAACGCTTTGACACCTTTGATGAATCGAAGACCGATTTAATGAAGGAGACAGGAGAAGAAGATGAGACTCAACTCCATGTCGTCAGCCACCTCATCTTCCGCCACCTTGCCGCTGCCGCTGTATAGCGTACCCAGTAGAAGCAGCAGACTCTGGTCAACTCGTGGCCGTATCGGACGCATTCGCTACTGTAGCCGACTTGCCGCAGTAGGACTCATCTATAACCTCGCGCTCTTCGTCCCACTTTATCTCGACTACCTGTACCCTGCGACACTCACCCAGAGCACCTTCACCATCCTGATCTACGCCTACGCAGGCCTGTACTCAGTCTTCACCCTTTTCGCCATTCTTCAGGCAAAACGTCGCCTTAACGATCAGGGGCGTTCTGGGTGGGCACTGCTTCTTGGACTGATTCCCCTGATCAACGTATGGCTGGTCATCACTCTGGTCTTCTTTCGTGGCACACCAGGAAGCAACCCCTTCGGACCACCACCTTCTCCATCGACTTCATCGGAAACGAAGCGCTTCTGGTGCTTGCTCATTCTTAACATTGCCGTGGCGTCAGCGGCCATCTGCTATGGACCACTACAGTTTCACCTGGGTCTTTAGACCCTCCCAGAGCACTGCAACAAGCATAGAGATTAACCGACTCGGCGAAAGGATCGCCGGAACACTTACCCCAAGGAAGGAAGCAGCAAGATGACAAACGAAAGCACTACGCTAGATAACTCAAATGAAATCAACTTCCCTTCAGATACAGAAATATCCAACACGCAAGGTGATGCAAACGACCGCCAGGTAGCAAATAAAAACCCTGGACTATGGTCGACCAATGGTCGTATCGGTAGAGTAAGATACTTTAATCGCTTGACCTTGCCGGTGTTGTTCGTCTATGCCGTATACGGAATACTTATCTACTATAGTCTGACGGCAACACCGGCCGCTGCAGAGACAGCCGCCAGCGCCTTTACCATCAGCCAATTCGTGCTTGGAATTCCATTGACTATCTTTGCGCTAATCCAGGGAAAGCGCAGGCTAAATGACCTGAACAAATCAGGCTGGCTCATGCTACTTTTCTTTATCCCCCTTATAAACCTCATCCCATTTATCATGGTGACCTTCATCAAGGGGAGTGATGGTGATAACCGCTTCGGTGCTGAACCTTCCCCCCTCACTTCCAATGAGATGACCCTGTTCTGGTTCCTGACCGGACTGTCGGTCGTTGCTTGCGTAGCGCTGGCTTCTCTAACGCTCTAAAAAACTTTCCCCGCGCCACCAACAACGACAACCACAAGAGCGCCACAGCCCCGCCAGCATGGCGGGGCTGTTTTTTACTGCCAGGTGAGCGGAGGCCGATCAGACGGCTGCGACCTCGGTGGTGCCCTGCTTGCGCCGCCGAAGCAGGATCGAGACAGCCAGCACCACCAGCATGGCCCAGGGGTATGGGGTCAGGAAGGAGGCAAAGGCTGACGGCGCGGCGACCTCGTTCTGTACCGCGGTGGAAGCGATGACCTCCTGCCAGACCGCCACCACGATGTGCCAGGGAAGCAGAAAGAACACCGTGCAGACCGCGCAGTCCATCAGGTTGGCGGCCCTGGCCGGCGAGATGCCGAACTGCTGAGCCAGGCTTCGTACCAATCCCGGCCCCACCAGCAGCAACGCCGGGGCGTTGGCCGACAGCGGAGTAGATGCGGCAATCGTCACTGCCACGATGCTGGTCTCGGCGCTGGCCCGGTCCTTGACCAGGCGCTTCCTGGCGCCGTCCAGCAGTTTTTCCATCAGACCGGTATCGAGAATCACCTGAGTCAGCGCCAGCACCATCAGCGCAAACAGCACGGCGCCGGTTACCGAAGCGATACCATTTTCGATCAGGCCGGTGCTCTCGCCTCTGGCCTCGGGCAACGAGAACAGATCGCCCAGTCCAATGGCACCGATCGCCAGGGCGCACAACATGGCCACCAGATTGCCGATAAACATGGCTTCGACGATGTGTCGGCGCTTCAGCGCAAAGAACACCACCGCCGCGAGCGGAATCAGCATGACCAGGCCGGAGGCATGACCGGAAGGCACCTCCACGGCTGACGCCGAGGCCTCGCCGCTGGCACCGAACAACAGGAAGATCAGCATCGAGATCGCCGCAGCCGTCAGCGCCAGCGGTAGACGGGTGCGGATCACGTCGGCGATTTCCGCCCCTTGGGTATAGGAGGACACGATGGTGGTATCCGACACTGGGGACAGGTTGTCACCGAAGGCCGCACCGGACAGGATCGCCACCGCCAGCATGGACGGATCCGCCCCCAACAGGACGCCCGCCGGGTACAGCACCGGCGACAGCCCGATGACGGTACCAGTACTGGTGCCGGTCCCCAGGGCAAACACCATGGCCATGGCAAAGGCCAGCAGCGTGAAGGCCGCACCCTCGGCGCCCACCGCTGCTCCCAACCACATCAAGCCATCGATCAGGCCGCCGGCAGCCATCAGCTTGCCGAAGACACCGGCCAGCAGCCACAGTGCGATGATGGCCGTCGCGGTGGAATTGCCCATCCCCTTGAGCAGGCTGTCACAGTACGCCGTGCGTTGTCGGCACAGAAAGAGTCCCACGCCCATTGCCACCCAGGCGCAGGCCCAGAATGGCTTGGTGCCGGCACGCTCGAACACCGACAGATAGATAAGGCCTAGCACCAGCAGGATCAGAGGCGTCAAGGCACCCAGGGTGCCCCCACGAAAGGACAGTGAAGGTGTTGCGGTTTGTGTTGTCATTGTCAGGGACCTTATTGTGTTTTATTGGTGTATCAGCAAGAGCAGCGTTCCATCGCCGCTCAGCTACCCAGCCCGCCGAAGACCACCACCCCCAGCACGATGGCCAGCAACAGCAGGGTCTCCAGCACCATCAGGATGACCGGCTTCCAGCCGACCACCGCGAGCTTCTGAAAGGAGGTCTTGATGCCCAGGGCGGCGATGGCGGTGACAAGACACCAGCGCGAGAGCGTCGACAGTCCTTCGTTCACGCTTTCTGGAATCAGCCCCAGGCTGTTGATCAGCACCAGCGCCACGAACCCCACCAGGAAGCCAGGCAGCATCGGCACCTGGCGCTTTCCTTCGCTGTTGCGCGAGGCGCGATAGAGCCAGCTGAAGATCATCACCACCGGCACCAGCATGGCCACACGCACCAGCTTGACCAGGGTCGAGACGTCGCCGGTCTCCTCCGAGATGATGTACCCCGCCCCGACCACCTGGGCCACGTCGTGGATGGTGCCCCCCAGGAAGATGCCGGCCTGGGTATTGGCAAGGTCGAGCACCCCCACCAGCAGCGGGTAGGTCACCATGGCCACCGTCGACAGCGTGGTCACGCCCACCACTGTGAGGATGGTGTTGCGCTCGCTGGTGTCGTTTTTCGGCATCACCGCCGACAGCGCCAGCGCCGCCGAGGCCCCGCAGATCGCCACGGCACCACCGGTCAGCAGGCCCAGATCACGGTGCAGGCCAAGCGCCCGGGCCAGCAGCCCCCCTGCGCAGATCACCAGTCCCACCGCGGCGAGCACCGTCAGCACCGGTCCAAGCCCCAGGTCACCGACTTGCTCGAGGGTCATGCGTGCGCCCAGCAGCGCCACGCCAAGGCGCAGCACGGTGCGCGCGGCAAACTCGATCCCCGGCAGGCAGCGTCCCTCTTCGCTCAAGAAGTGCAGCGACATGCCAAACAGCAAGGCGTAGAGCAGGGTCGGCCCACCGTAGTGATCGGCGATAAAGGTGGTGGCCAGGGCAATGGTCACGCACACCAGCAGTCCTCGCCCGATCGGGCTCAGGGACGCCAGTCGACGGCTTAGCCGCTGTCGCGAGGTCGCCGTCGAGGGGGAAGAAGAGGGTGAGGTCATGGGACGACTCCGGATCGTGAAAACGAGCGACCCCGGTCCTGCCGGATGAGGCCAGCGGACGAAGGCGTCTCTTTGGTGAACGGGACAGGAAGATCGACGTACTGGCGGCGCTCGACGCCGCCCTGTTTCAACCTCTGAGCAGTGCTCTCGTTACAGTGCTCTCGTTACAGTGCTCTCGCTTCAGTGCTCGACTCGGTTCTCCGAATCAACCGCGCGGTGCCTTTCCGGTGGCCGCAGCGACCACGTCTTCGGCCAGCACCTGTACGGTATCGATGATCGGCACGCGACCATCGAGCGCATCGCGGATCACCGAAAGCTCAGTACAGGCCAGGACCAGCACGTCGGCACCACGCGCCTGGACGTCATGGGCGGCCTCGATGAAGGCCGCGTGGGTGGCGGGCGCGCGCCCGGCACCACGCTTGACCGCTCGGATCACGTCGAGCACGCGATCCTCGTTGTCGGGATAGACCAACGACAGCCCCCTCGGCTTGATGAATCCCTCGTAAAGACCAATCTTGCGAAGCGCCGGCGAGCACAGCATGCCCACCCTGGCCCCCGGCATCTCGGCGGCGACCCGGTCCAGGGTGCGCTCGACGATATGCCACACCGGAATGTCCACCGCCTGCTGGGCGGCCGACCAGTAGTAGTGGGCGGTATTGCAGGGCATGACCAGAAAATCGCAGCCTGCCTGCTCGAGTCGTCTGGCCATGGCAGCGATGGCAGGCGCCGGTGACTCGCCGTCGCCGTCGATCAGCGCCTTGATGCGTGATGGCACCTTGGGATTGTTGTCGACCAGCATATGCACGTGGTCGATATCGTCCTCGCCGGGCGTCACCTCGATGACCTTCTGCATGAAGGCCACCGTGGCGTCCGGTCCCATGCCGCCCAGCACGCCGACCATCGTATGGTCGGCGATGGTTGCGGAGTTATCGGTGGAAAGCGTCATAGCGGGTCCTTTGACGAGTGATGACCGGTATCAGAAGCCGAGCAGATTGGGCAGCCACAGGCTGAGCTGCGGGAAGAAGGCCAGCAGCAAGGCAATGACCACCATGGAACCCACCAGCGGCAAGGCGCGCACCGAAATCTTCTCAATGGAGACATTGGCGATCGACGAGCTGATGAACATGTTCTCGCCCAGCGGCGGCGTCGAGAAACCGATGCCCAGGCTGACCACCAGCACGATGCCGAAGTGCACGGGATCGACGCCGAGCTCCACCATCACCGGCAACAGCACCGGCGTGACGATCATGATGGTGGCCAGGATCTCGATGAACATGCCGACGATCAGGAGAAAGCCGATCACCAGAATCCACACCAGCCACAGGCTGTTGGTGATATCCAGGATGCCCTGGGCGATCATCGCCGGAATGTGATTCTCGACCAGGATGCGGCCGAAGGCGGTGGCGGTGAACATGATGATCAACACACGCCCGGTCAGCCAGGTGGTGCTCTGAAAGGCCTCGTTGAGCCCGCGCAGCGATGACTCCTTGTGGATGAAAACACCGACGAACAGCGCGTAGAAGATCGAGACCACGGCCGCCTCGGTGGGCGTGAACATGCCCGAATAGATGCCGCCCAGGATCACCACCGGCGCCATCAGCGACCAGAAACCATCCTTGAGCACCGCGACCACCCGCTTGCGATCGTAGGAAGTTCCCTCGGTCTGGTAGCCGTTGCGCTTGGCGGTGATGTAGTTGGCCACCATCAGGCCCGCCCCCAGCATCACGCCGGGGATGACGCCGGCCATGAACAGCGCAGAAATCGACTCGTTGGCGGTGACGCCATAGATCACCAGCGGCATGCTGGGCGGAATGACCACCCCGAGACCACCAGCGGTGGCGGTGATCGCCGCCGGGTAGCTTCTGCCGTAGCCGCGCTCGATCATCGCCGGTATCACCAGCATCCCCACCGCTGCGGTAGTAGCAGGTCCCGAGCCCGAGATCGCGCCAAAGAACATGCAGGCCATCACCGCAGCGGCGCCTAGCCCACCAGCGGCAGGACCGGCCAGCTCCTCGGCGATCAGGATCAGGCGTCTGGCGATACCGGCATCCCCCATCAGTGCGCCGGCCAGGATGAACGACGGCAAGGCCATCAGCGGAAACGAGTTGATGGCCGAAAAGGCCAGCTCGATCAGCGAACTGAGATCGTCGCCGTTGAGTATATAGACGGCCATCGAGGCCACGCCGAGAGAGACGACGATAGGGGTGCCGAAGAACAACAGCCCGGCAAACATGGAAAACAGTACGGTTGCGGCCATGGCTTAGCCCTCCGCCTTGGACGACGTCTTGCCGTCGCTGTAGTGGCTCGTTTCCTCGGTGATCCTGGACACTTCCTGGGCGTCCACGTCACCTGGCTCGATGCCCTTGAACAGCTTCAGGCACTGCACCTGCAGCACGCGAAAGGCCATCAAGGTAAAGGCGATGGGGAAGACGAAGTAAACGTAGGCCAGCGACCAGCCCAGGGCCGGCGAGTCATAGGGGAATTCCAGCAACAGCCCGATCAGATCCAGGCTCTTGTAGGCCAGCACCAGACAGAAGGCGACCCAGATCAGATCCACCAGCAACAAGAGGGTATTGGCCACCTTGCGTGGCATCAGCTTGATATGGGTCTGCAGGCGGTTATGCGCGCTCAAGTGGGCGGCGTGGGCGGCGCCCAGAAAGACGAACCAGACGAAGGCGTAGCGCGCGAGCTCTTCGATCCAGGCCATGCCGATGCCCAGGGTGACGCGCATCACCACCTGAACGAACAGCAGAATGACAAAGAGCCCGAGCAGAAAGCGGCAGGCGTAGTCTTCGATATAGTTGAGTTTGGCCAGCATGGAGGCCTCCTTCCCGACGGGAATGCAGCAGCGATGACAACAAGACCCGGGCGGCGGTCAGC
>NZ_JASHIT010000031.1:0-69615 GCF_030733595.1 Halomonas sp. MMSF_3323
GCCCCCTTTTCTGCGCATCGTCATTGAGGGTTTGACTCTCGATGGCGCGGCGCATATAATGCGCATCCTTTGAATGCGTGGGTTGACGGCTCGCGCCGTCAAGTTCCATTGGAGTTAGGGCAAATGCAGAACCAGAAGATTCGCATTCGGTTGAAGGCTTTCGACCATCGCCTGATCGACCAGTCCGCCGCGGAGATTGTTGAAACCGCCAAGCGTACCGGCGCCCAGGTTCGTGGTCCGATTCCTCTGCCGACCAATCGCGAGCGTTACACCGTGCTGGTTTCCCCGCACGTGAACAAGGACGCCCGTGATCAGTACGAGATTCGTACCCACAAGCGTGTGCTCGACATCGTCGAGCCGACCGAGAAGACCGTTGATGCCCTGATGAAGCTCGACCTCGCCGCTGGCGTGGACGTGCAAATCAAGCTCGACTGATATCACTAGACACTCGCGGCCCAGCGTCCCTCTCATCCAGTAGAGGTTCAGCAGCTGCCACGCCGGGATGGCGTTACACAACGTGCTAGTGGAATGCTCTGGAAAGGGCAGCCATAGCGGGTGATAGCCCCGTACACTAAAGGAGACTAAGCATGACTATCGGTTTGGTCGGTAGGAAGGCCGGCATGACCCGTGTCTTCACCGAAGACGGCGCGTCTGTGCCCGTAACCGTTATCGAGGTTGATCCCAATCGCGTGACCTGCGTGAAGTCTGTCGAATCTGACGGCTACGCCGCGGTCCAGGTGACAACCGGCTCCCGCAAAGCCAAGCATCTGTCCAAGGCCCAAGCTGGCCTGTACGCCAAGGCAGGTGTCGAGGCTGGTCGTTCCCTGATGGAGTTCCGCCTGAGCGAAGGCGACGAAGCTCCGGAAGTGGGCGGCGAACTCACCGTATCCCTCTTCGAAGCTGGTCAAAGCGTTGACGTGACCGGCACCTCCAAGGGTAAGGGCTTCCAGGGCGCAGTGAAGCGCTGGAACTTCCGTACCCAGGACAACAGCCACGGTAACTCTCTGTCCCACCGTGCTCCGGGTTCCATCGGCATGTGCCAGACCCCGGGCCGCGTGTTCAAGGGCAAGAAGATGGCCGGCCAGATGGGCAACGCACGTTGCACCGTTCAGAGCCTGGAAATCGTCCGTGTCGATGCCGAGCGCAACCTGCTGCTGATCAAAGGCGCCGTTCCTGGTGCTACCGGCAGTGATGTCATCGTGCGCAGCGCCGTCAAAGCTGGCTGAAGGGGAACTTTCCAATGAATCTGAATCTTGCAGGTGCAAGCGCCGGGACCGTTGAGCTGTCCGACGCTACCTTTGGCAAAGAATTCAACGAAGCGCTCGTGCACCAGGTCGTCACCGCCTATCTGGCTGGTGGTCGTCAGGGCACCCGCGCCCAGAAGAACCGCTCCGACGTCCGTGGCGGCGGCAAGAAGCCGTGGCGCCAGAAGGGCACCGGTCGCGCTCGCGCCGGTACCATTCGCTCGCCGATCTGGCGCAGCGGTGGTGTGACCTTCGCGGCCCGTCCGCAGGACCACTCCCAGAAGGTCAACCGCAAGATGTACCGTGCGGCCATGCGCTCGATTCTGTCCGAGCTGGTCCGTCAGGAGCGTCTTGTTGCCGTTGATGCCTTCTCTGTCGAGTCACCCAAAACCAAGCAGCTGGTCGCCAAGCTTTCCGACCTGGGCCTGGAGAAGGTGCTGATCGTCACCGAAGAAGTCGACGAGAACCTGTACCTGGCAGCCCGCAACATCCCCAACGTGGATGTGGTGGACGTCGCCGCCGCCGACCCGGTCAGCCTGGTCGCCTTCGACAAGGTCCTGGCTACCGTCTCCGCACTGCGCAAATTCGAGGAGAAGCTGGCATGAACCAGGAGCGTGTATTCAAGGTTCTGCTTGGTCCGCACGTGACCGAGAAGGCCGCCATGGCCGCCGAGCGTAACCAGTACGTGTTCAAGGTGGCGAGTGACGCAACCAAGCCCGAGATCAAGGCTGCCGTCCAGGAGCTGTTCGGCAAGAAGGTCGATCGCGTTTCTGTTCTGAACGTGAAGGGCAAGACCAAGCGCACCGCGCATGGTGTTGGTATGCGCAAGGGTTATCGCAAGGCGTACGTGACACTGGCCGCCGGCGAGACGCTTGAAGACTTCTCTGGCGCCGAGTAAAGGCAGGAGTACGGATCATGGCAATCGTCAAGACAAAACCCACATCCGCCGGTCGTCGCCACGTCGTCAAGATTGTTGGTGAGGAACTGTACAAGGGCCGCGCTTACGCGCCGTTGCTCGAGAAGCAGTCCAAGTCCGGTGGTCGTAACAACCAGGGTCGCATCACCACTCGCCACGTCGGCGGTGGTCATCGCAACCACTATCGGATCATCGACTTCAAGCGCACCAAGGATGGCGTTCCGGCCATCGTCGAGCGCCTGGAGCATGACCCGAACCGTAGCGCCCACATCGCGCTGCTGAAGTACATCGACGGTGAGCGTCGCTACATCATCGCCCCCAAGGGCGTGAGTGCCGGTGATCGCCTCGAGTCCGGCGTCAATGCGCCGATCAAGAAGGGCAACGCACTGCCGCTGCGCAACATCCCGCTGGGTTCCACGGTGCACTGCATCGAACTGAAGCCTGGCAAGGGTGCTCAGGTCGCACGCAGCGCCGGTACCAGCGCCCAGCTGGTGGCTCGTGAAGGCAACTACGCCACCCTGCGTCTGCGCTCCGGCGAGATGCGCAAGGTGCTGGCCGAGTGCCGCGCGACCCTGGGTGAGGTGAGCAATTCCGAGCACAGCCTGCGTCAACTTGGCAAGGCCGGTGCAAAGCGCTGGAGAGGTGTGCGCCCGACTGTTCGCGGTGTCGCGATGAACCCGGTGGATCACCCGCACGGTGGTGGTGAAGGCCGCACCAGCGGTGGTCGTCATCCGGTGTCCCCGTGGGGTATGCCCACCAAGGGCCACAAGACCCGCAAGAACAAGCGCACCGACAAGCTGATCGTCCGCCGCCGCAAGGCTCGCGGTTAAGATCCCACGCCAAGACATTAAGAGGTAACGGCTGTGCCACGTTCACTGAAGAAAGGTCCTTTTGTAGACCTTCATCTGCTGAAAAAGGTTGAGACTGCAGCGGAAAAGAACGATCGCAAACCGATCAAGACCTGGTCGCGTCGTTCAATGGTCCTGCCCAACATGGTCGGGCTCACCATTGCAGTCCATAACGGTCGCCAACACGTCCCGGTGCACGTCTCCGAGGAAATGGTTGGCCACAAGCTGGGCGAATTCGCTGCTACCCGCACCTATCGCGGCCATGCGGCGGATAAGAAAGCCAAACGGTAAGCCAGAGAGGATTAAGAGATGGAAGTCACAGCAAAGCTGCGTGGCGCCAGTTTATCCGCCCAGAAGGCCCGTTTGGTGGCTGATCAGGTGCGCGGTAAGCCTGTCGCCGAAGCAATCGACCTGCTGACCTTCTCACCGAAGAAGGCGGCCAAGCTGGTCAAGAAGGTGCTGCAGTCCGCCATCGCGAATGCGGAAGAAAACAACGGCATGGACATCGACGAGCTGCGCGTCTCGACCATCTGTGTCGATGAGGGTACGACGCTCAAGCGCATCCGTCCGCGCGCCAAAGGCCGTGCGGATCGCATTTTGAAGCGCACTTGCCACATCACCGTCAAGGTAGCCGAGAAGTAGGAGTCGACCAGATGGGTCAGAAAGTCAATCCGACAGGCATCCGACTGGGTATCGTCAAAGACCATACCTCTGTCTGGTACGCCGAGCGCGGCGCCTATGCCGATAAGCTCAACAACGACCTCGCGGTGCGTAGCTTCCTGGAAGAGCGTCTGAAAAACGCCTCCGTTAGCAAGATCACCATCGAGCGTCCCGCGAACAACGCGCGCATCACCATTCACACTGCCCGTCCGGGTATCGTGATTGGCAAGAAGGGCGAAGATGTCGATCGCCTGCGTCGCGACGTCACCGAGATGATGGGCGTGCCTGTTCACGTCAACATCGAGGAAGTTCGCAAGCCCGAGCTGGATGCTCAGCTCGTCGCACAGAACATTGCCGGCCAGCTCGAGCGCCGTGTGATGTTCCGTCGCGCCATGAAGCGCGCTGTCCAGAACGCCATGCGTCTGGGCGCTGGCGGCATCAAGGTGCAGCTCTCCGGTCGCCTCGGCGGCGCGGAAATTGCCCGCACCGAGTGGTACCGCGAAGGTCGTGTTCCGCTGCATACCCTGCGTGCGGACATCGATTACGCCACCTACGAAGCCAAGACCACCTACGGCATCATCGGTGTCAAGGTCTGGGTCTTCAAGGGTGAAATCCTCGGGGGCATCGAGGAGGTCCGCGCCAAGGCGAAGCAGAGCCAGGCAGCGCCCTCCAAGAAGAAAGGTTCCAGGTAAGGGGAGAGCGATTCGATGTTACAACCCAAGCGTACAAAATTCCGTAAGGTGCAGAAGGGCCGCAACCGTGGCCTGGCGCATCGCGGAAGCAAAGTGAGCTTCGGCGAGTTCGGCCTCAAGGCCACCGGCCGCGGTCGTGTCACCGCCCGTCAGATCGAAGCTGGCCGTCGTGCCATCACCCGTCACGTCAAGCGTGGCGGCAAGATCTGGATCCGTGTCTTCCCGGACAAGCCGATTTCCAAGAAGCCCCTGGAAGTCCGGATGGGTAAAGGTAAGGGCTCCGTCGAGTACTGGGTCGCACAGATCCAGCCCGGTCGTGTCCTTTACGAGATCGAAGGCGTTTCCGAGGAACTGGCCCGCGAAGCTTTCGCACTGGCCGCCCAGAAATTCCCGGTCTCCACCACCTTTGTGAAACGGACGGTGATGTGATGAAAGCCCAGGAAATTCGTGAAAAGTCCGCCGAGCAGCTCAATGAGCAGCTCCTCGAACTCCTCCGCGAGCAGTTCAACCTGCGCATGCAGAAGGCCACCGGCCAGCTGAGCCAGACTCATCTGCTCAAGCAGGTTCGTCGGGATATCGCCCGCGTGAAGACTGTGCTCAACGAGAAGGCAGGTGTCTGAGATGGCCGAAGAGAAAAAAGCCCGTACGCTCACCGGCAAGGTGGTGAGCGACAAGATGGACAAGTCCATCGTTGTAATGATCGAGCGTCGTGAGCGCCACCCGATCTACGGCAAATACGTTAAGCGCTCCACCAAGCTGCACGCCCACGACGAGACCAACCAGGCCAAGGCCGGTGACACGGTATCCATCCAGGAATGCCGTCCGCTGTCCAAGAAGAAGGCCTGGACCCTGGTCGAGGTTGTCGAACAGGCCAAGGGTTAAGGCCACGGCCTTAACCTCGTGCAGTCAGTTTAGGTTTGGAGAAAACCGATGATTCAGACTCAGACAATGCTGGATGTCGCCGACAACAGCGGAGCGCGCCGGGTGCAGTGCATCAAGGTGCTGGGTGGCTCACACCGCCGCTACGCTCGCGTTGGTGACGTCATCAAGGTCACGGTGAAGGAAGCTATTCCGCGCGGCAAGGTCAAGAAAGGCCAGGTGCTGAAAGCGGTAGTTGTCCGGACCCGCAGTGGCGTCCGTCGCAGCGACGGTTCGCTGATTCGCTTCGATGGAAATGCGGCCGTCTTGTTGAACAACACCAACGAGCAGCCGATCGGTACCCGTATCTTCGGGCCGGTGACGCGTGAACTTCGCAACGAGAAGTTCATGAAGATCATTTCCTTAGCGCCTGAAGTGCTGTAAGGGAGCGAGGCGACATGCAAAAGATCAAACGTGATGATGAAGTGATCGTCATCGCCGGCAAGGACAAGGGTAAGCGCGGTACCGTGAAGCGCGTCCTCAAGGACGAGCGGTTCGTGGTAGCGGGTGTGAACATGATCAAGCGTCACACCAAGCCGAACCCCATGGCCGGCAATCAGGGCGGTATCGTCGAGCGCGAGGCTCCGATTCACGCGTCCAACGTAGCCATCTTCAATCAGGAGACCGGTAAGGCGGATCGCGTCGGCTTCCAGATCAAGGAAGACGGTACCAAGGTACGTATCTACAAGTCGACGCAAGCGCAGATCGACGCCTAACGCGAGTCGGGTAGCAAAATGGCGAACTTGAAAGAACGTTATCAAAACGAGGTGGTGGCTCAACTGAAAGAGCAGTTCAGCTACGCCAACGTTATGCAGGTACCCCGGATCACCAAGGTGACTCTGAACATGGGTATCGGCGAAGCGACCAGCGATAAAAAGCTGATCGACGCTGCCGTCGGCGACCTGGAGAAGCTCTCCGGTCAGAAGCCGATGGTGACCAAGGCACGTAAGTCCATCGCGGGCTTCAAGGTGCGTGAAGGCTGGCCGATCGGCGTGAAGGTCACACTGCGCAGTGAGCGCATGTGGGACTTCCTCGATCGCCTGGTGAATATCGCGATCCCCCGCGTTCGTGACTTCCGTGGTCTCAACCCGAAGTCCTTCGACGGTCGTGGCAACTACAGCATGGGGGTGCGTGAGCAGATCATCTTCCCGGAGATCGAGTATGATAAGATCGACCGGATTCGTGGTCTGGATGTCACCATCACCACCACTGCCAACACCGATGACGAAGGTCGTGCGCTCTTGAGTGCACTGAACTTCCCGTTCAAGAAATAGGGGTGGGATCATGGCAAAGAAGAGCATGATTGAGCGTGAGCTGAAGCGCACGCAACTGGTTGAGAAGTATGCTGCCAAGCGTGCCGAGCTCAAGGCGATCATCCAGGACGTGAACAGCTCCGATGAGGAGCGCTTCGATGCGCAGCTGAAGTTGCAGTCGCTGCCGCGTGACTCCAGCCCCGTGCGTCAGCGTAACCGCTGCCGCGTGACTGGCCGTCCGCACGGCTACTACAACAAGTTCGGCCTTGGCCGTAACAAGCTGCGTGAAGCCGCCATGCGTGGCGACGTGCCCGGACTGAAGAAGTCCAGCTGGTAACGCCACGTAGAATCATCAGGAGCGCAAGTTAAATGAGCATGCAAGACACTCTGGCGGATATGTTTACCCGTATCCGCAATGCGCAGCAGGCCACCAAGGAGACGGTCACCATGCCGTCCTCCAAGATCAAGGTTGAAGTGGCCCGCGTGCTGAAAGAAGAGGGTTACATCACTGACTTCGCCGTGAGCGAATCAGCCAAGCCCGAGCTGACCGTCAGCCTCAAGTACTTCGAAGGCAAGCCGGTCATCGAGCATCTGCAGCGGGTTTCCAAGCCGTCCCTGCGTAGTTACAAGGGCAAGGATGCGCTGCCGAAGGTCGCCGATGGCCTGGGTGTCGCGATCGTCACCACCTCCAAGGGTGTGATGACCGATCGTGCCGCGCGTCAGGCTGGTGTCGGCGGCGAAGTCCTCTGCACCGTATTCTAGGAGTTTGGAATGTCCCGCGTAGCCAAATATCCGGTTAAAGTGCCCGCTGGCGTCGAGGTCAAGATCGACGGCGCCACGCTGACCGCCAAAGGCGGTCAGGGCACCCTCTCCATGCCCGTTCACGACGATGTCGTGGTCGCGCAGGAAGATGGCCAGCTGACCTTCCAGCCGAGCAAATCTGCTAAGAGCTGGGCCATGGTCGGCACCACCCGTGCCCTGGTTCAGAACCTGGTCACCGGCGTGTCCGAGGGCTTTACCAAGTCTCTCGAAATCATCGGCGTCGGTTATCGCGCTCAAGCGAAAGGCCAGACGCTCAACCTGACACTGGGCTTCTCTCACCCGGTCGACTATCAACTGCCTGAAGGTGTCACGGCGGAAACGCCGAAGAACACCGTCATCGTGCTGAAGAGCGCGGACAAGCAGAAGCTCGGCCAGGTCGCAGCGGAAATCCGCGCTTTCCGTCCGCCTGAACCCTACAAGGGCAAGGGTGTGCGTTACGCGGATGAGCAGGTCCGCCGTAAAGAAGCCAAGAAGAAGTAAGGCAGGGTTATGAACGCGAAGAAAGAATCTCGTCTCCGTCGTGCCCGCCGCGCTCGCGCGAAGATCCGCGAGCTGGGCGTGTCTCGCCTGTGCGTCAATCGTACCCCCCGTCACATCTACGCGCAGATTATCTCGCCGGATGGTGGCAAGGTCCTGGCCAGCGCTTCCACGCTGGACAAGAGCCTGCGCGAGGGTTCGACCGGCAATGCAGACGCCGCAGCCAAAGTTGGTGCGCTGATCGCTGAACGCGCCAAGGAAGCGGGCATCACCCAGGTGGCCTTCGACCGCGCTGGCTTCAAGTACCACGGTCGTGTGAAGGCCCTGGCCGACGCCGCACGTGAAGGCGGCCTGGAATTCTAAAGGGTTTTACGATGGCGAAGAACGAACAGCAAAACGGCGATCTGCAGGAAAAGCTCGTGCAGGTCAACCGTGTCGCCAAGGTGGTCAAGGGTGGCCGTATTTTCGGCTTCACCGCTCTGACTGTCGTGGGCGACGGTAACGGTCGCGTCGGCTTCGGTCGTGGCAAGGCACGTGAAGTGCCGGTCGCGATTCAGAAGGCGATGGACCAGGCGCGCCGCAACATGATCAAGGTGAACCTGGTCGGCGGTACCCTCCAGTATCCGGTCAAGGCACGTCATGGCGCCTCCAAGGTGTACATGCAGCCGGCCTCTGACGGTACTGGTATCATCGCCGGCGGCGCCATGCGCTCCGTGCTGGAATTGGCCGGCGTGCACAACGTGCTGGCCAAGTGCTATGGCTCCACCAATCCGGTGAACGTGGTCCGCGCGACCGTGAATGGCCTGGCTTCCATGCAGTCGCCGGAAGACGTGGCCGCCAAGCGCGGTCTCTCAGTCGAAGCGATCACGGGGTAATACACCATGGCAGCTACGATCAAGGTTACCCAGACCCGCAGCACCATCGGCACGTTGGCCAAGCACAAGGCCACCATGAAGGGCCTCGGCCTGCGCCGCATCGGTCACACGGTTGAACTGGAAGACACCCCTGCCGTTCGCGGCATGATCCACAAGGTCAACTACCTTGTGCGTGTTGAGGGAGAGTAATCCATGAAACTTAACAGCCTGAGCCCGGCACCGGGCTCCAAGCACGCTGAAAAGCGCGTCGGTCGTGGCATCGGTTCCGGTCTGGGCAAGACCGGCGGCCGTGGCCACAAGGGCCAGAAGTCGCGCAGCGGTGGCAGCGTGAAGCCCGGCTTCGAGGGCGGTCAGATGCCCCTGCAGCGTCGTCTGCCGAAGTTTGGTTTCACCTCCGCCAAGTCTTTGGTTTCCGAGGAAGTCCGCCTGGCCGAGCTGGCCAAGGTCGCGGGTGACGAAGTCACTCTGGAAAGCCTCAAGGAAGCCAATGTGCTGAAGGATTCCACGCAGCATGCGAAGGTGATCCTTTCCGGCGATCTGAACAAGGCGGTCACCGTTCGCGGTCTGCGGGTCACCAAGGGTGCCCGCGCAGCGATCGAAGCCGCCGGTGGCAAGGTAGAGGACTAAATGGCCAAGTCAGGAAACATGCCGGCGATGGGCAGCGGTCTGAGTGAACTGTGGGCGCGTCTGCGCTTCGTGCTCCTCGCCATCGTGGTCTACCGTATCGGTGCCCACATACCCGTTCCCGGTATCAATCCTGACCAGCTTGCTGCCTTGTTCAGGGAGCAGCAGGGCACCATCCTGGGCATGTTCAACATGTTCTCGGGCGGTGCCCTGGAGCGCATGAGTATCCTCGCCCTCGGCATCATGCCGTACATCTCGGCGTCGATCATCATGCAGCTCCTGACCGCCGTCTCGCCCCACCTCGAGCAGTTGAAGAAGGAGGGCGAGAGCGGCCGCCGCAAGATCAGCCAGTACACGCGCTACGGCACGGTGGTGCTGGCCCTGGTTCAGGCCACCGGCATGTCCGTGGGTCTGGCCAGCCAAGGCATTGCCTATACGGCCGATCTCAGCTTCTATTTCACCGCGATCATCACCTTCGTGAGTGGCGCGGTGTTCTTGATGTGGCTGGGTGAGCAGATCACCGAGAAGGGCATCGGCAACGGCATTTCGCTGCTGATCTTCGCGGGTATCGTCGCCGGCCTGCCCGGAGCTGTGGCTCAAGCCTTCGAGCTTGCCCGCAACGAGGGCGCGTGGAATGTGTTGCCGCTGTTGGCGCTTAGCCTTCTGGGTATCGCCACCGTGGCGTTCGTCGTGTTCATCGAACGCGGCCAGCGCCGGATTACGGTGAACTACCCGCGCCGCCAGGTAGGCAACAAGATGTATGCAGGGCAGAGCAGCTACCTGCCGCTCAAGGTCAACATGGCGGGTGTCATTCCGGCCATCTTTGCCTCGAGCATCCTGTTGTTCCCCGCCTCACTCGGTCAGTGGGTAGGTGCGGGCGACGGCATGGAATGGTTGCAGCGCGCGTCCCAGGCGTTGGCCCCAGGTCAGCCCCTTTATATCTTGCTTTTCGCGGCGGCGGTGGTATTCTTCTGCTTCTTTTACACAGCGCTGGTCTTCAACCCCAAGGATGTGGCCGACAACCTCAAGAAGTCGGGTGCCTTCCTGCCGGGGATTCGTCCTGGCGAGCAGACCGCTCGTTATGTCGACAAGGTCATGACTCGTCTGACCCTGTTCGGCGCTCTCTACATCACTGCGGTTTCCCTGATGCCCCAGTTCCTGATCGTAGCGTGGAACGTGCCGTTCTTCTTTGGCGGTACCTCGCTGCTGATCGTGGTCGTGGTCATCATGGACTTCATGGCCCAGGTGCAGTCGCACCTCATGTCGCACCAGTATGAGTCGGTGATGAAGAAGTCCAACCTGAAAGGCTACGGTAGCGGCGGCATCATGCGCTAAGGCGCCGCAGGCCGATTTGGCACGCCGCAAGCCGATTTTGGAGAGAACGATGAAAGTTCGAGCTTCCGTGAAGAAAATGTGCCGCAATTGCAAGATCATTCGTCGCAATGGCGCTGTTCGCGTCATCTGCACCGAGCCGCGGCACAAGCAGCGCCAGGGTTAATCCTGGCCTGAATTGAACCGGGTGCTGGCATACCCCTTGCCCTAATGACGGGAAGGGGGTATGCTATTGCGCCTTTTGTAGTTGATTAACCGAGCAAGCCGCTCAAACTTCGGAGTAAGCTGATGGCCCGTATTGCAGGCGTCAATATCCCGGACAACAAGCATGCGGCGATCTCGCTGACCTACATCTTCGGGATTGGCCGTACTCGCGCACAGGAAATCTGTGAAGCGACCGGCATCGCGCCGACCACCAAGATCCAGGATCTGTCATCTGAAGAGATCGACAGCCTGCGTAGTGAAGTCGGCAAGTATACCGTTGAAGGCGACCTTCGTCGTGATGTGACGCTGAACATCAAGCGTCTCATGGACTTGGGTTGCTACCGTGGTCTGCGTCATCGTCGTGGTCTTCCGATGCGCGGTCAGCGCACCAAGACCAACGCGCGTACCCGTAAGGGACCGCGTAAGCCGATCCGCAAATAACACGCACGTTCTGGCGTAAAGACAGGAATTGACATCAACATGGCTAACCCGCGTAGCAACCGTAAAAAGGTTAAAAAGCAGGTAGTGGATGCCGTTGCGCATATCCATGCCTCTTTTAACAACACGATCATTACGATCACAGACCGCCAGGGCAACGCTCTTTCCTGGGCGACAGCCGGTGGTTCGGGTTTTCGTGGTTCTCGCAAGAGCACCCCGTTCGCTGCTCAAGTGGCAAGCGAGCGTGCAGCAACTGCTGCAGCCGAGTATGGTGTGAAAAACGTCGACGTGCTGGTCAAGGGCCCCGGTCCTGGCCGTGAATCCGCCGTGCGTGCACTCAACGCCGCCGGCTTCCGCGTGCAAAGCATCACCGACGCGACGCCCATTCCCCACAATGGCTGCCGTCCGCCGAAGAAACGCCGCGTTTAAGGAGACAGATTCATGGCTCGTTACATTGGACCGAAGTGCAAACTGTCTCGCCGGGAAGGTACCGACCTCTTCCTCAAGAGCGGTGTCACTCCCTTCGAGAAAAAGTGCAAATCCGAACAGATTCCGGGTGTGCACGGCCAGCGCCGTCAGCGTCTTTCCGACTACGGCTTGCAGCTTCGCGAGAAGCAGAAAGTACGTCGCATGTACGGCGTACTCGAAAAGCAGTTCCGCAACTACTACAAGGAAGCCGCCCGCCTGAAGGGTGCGACCGGTGAGTTGTTGCTGCAGCTGCTTGAGTCCCGACTGGACAACGTCGTCTACCGCATGGGCTTTGGCGCCACTCGCTCCGAGGCTCGTCAGCTGGTAAGCCACAAGGCGATTGCCGTCAACGGCAAGACCGTCAACGTGGCCTCCTACCAGGTCAAGCCCGGCGACGTGGTATCCGTTCGTGAAAAGGCCAAGCAACAGGCGCGTATCCAGAACGCCCTGAGCATCGCCGCCAACCGTGGCGACGTGGCCTGGATCGAACTCGACGCCAAGAAGATGGAAGGCACCTTCAAGGCCCTGCCTGAGCGCGGTGACCTGACTGCCGACATCAACGAGCAACTGATCGTCGAGCTGTACTCGAAGTAAGCGGTCCGTCCGCGCCGCCCTCCTCCGGGAGGGCGGCGGTTATTACCGAGTATTCGTTTGGCAGCCTGAAAGGTGTTCATATGCAGCGTTCAGTGACAGAGTTTCTCCGTCCTCGCGACATCAAGGTCGAAGAGATCAGCGCACACCACGCAAAGATCGTGCTCGAGCCGTTCGAGCGTGGCTTCGGCCACACGTTGGGCAATGCTCTGCGTCGTATCCTGCTCTCGTCCATGCCCGGCTGCGCCGTGGTGGAGACCGAGATCGCCGGCGTCGACCATGAGTACAGCGCGATCGAGGGTGTCCAGGAAGATGTCATCGAAATCCTCCTGAACCTCAAGGACGTGGCGATCAAGATGCACAGCCGCGACGAGGCGATGCTCTCGCTGAACAAGCAGGGCCCGGCCGTCGTCACCGCTGGTGACATCGCCGTCGATCACGACGTCGAAGTGGTCAACCCCGAGCACGTCATCGCCCACGTCAATGAAGGCGCCGAGCTCAAGATGCAGCTGAAGGTGGCCCGTGGTCGCGGCTATGAGCCTGCGGATGTCCGCAGCGAAGCCGACGACGAGACACGCACCATCGGCCGTCTGCAGCTGGATGCGACCTTCAGCCCCGTGCGCCGCGTTTCCTACAGCGTCGAAGCCGCCCGCGTCGAACAGCGCACCGACCTCGACAAGCTGATCATCAACCTGGAAACCGACGGCACCCTGGATCCGGAAGAGGCGATCCGTCGCAGCGCGACCATCCTGCAAGAGCAGCTGGCAGCGTTCGTCGACCTGGAAGCCGACAAGGAACAGGAAGTGGTCGAGGAAGAGGATCATATCGATCCCATCCTGCTGCGCCCCGTAGACGATCTCGAGTTGACCGTTCGTAGCGCCAACTGCCTGAAAGCCGAGAATATCTACTACATCGGCGATCTGATTCAGCGCACCGAGGTGGAGCTGTTGAAGACCCCGAACCTCGGCAAGAAGTCCTTGAACGAGATCAAGGACGTGTTGGCTGCTCGTGGTCTGTCCCTTGGCATGCGGCTTGAAAATTGGCCGCCGGCTAGCCTGAAGGACGACAAGGCCACCGCCTAAGCGTCGGCTCGAGTCCCAGTTTGGTAAGGAATCACAACCATGCGTCATCGTAAGAGTGGTCGTCACCTCAATCGTACCAGCTCGCACCGCCAGGCCATGTTTCGCAACATGAGCGTGTCGCTGGTCGAGCACGAAGTGATCAAGACAACCCTTCCCAAGGCCAAGGAGCTGCGTCGTCATATCGAGCCGCTCATCACCCTGGCCAAGGAAGACAGCGTCGCCAACCGGCGTCTGGCCTTCAGCCGTACCCGCTCGAAGGAAGCGGTCGGCAAGCTCTTCAATGAGCTGGGTCCGCGTTACGTCGAGCGTCCGGGCGGTTACGTCCGTATTCTCAAGTGCGGTTTCCGCACCGGCGATAACGCCCCCATGGCCTACGTCGAGCTGGTCGATCGCCCCGTCGTTGAAGAAGAGGCCGTCGGCGAGGAGTAATCCTTTCGACAGCGCTTCGACACGACGCGAAACCGACACCTCCGGGTGTCGGTTTTTTTATGTCTGTCATTTGTCGACGAGTTCCTTGTGCACGGTGACCGGAAGCTGGCCGGCACCAGAGGCTTGGCCACCAGGGGCAGCGATGACACAAGCGCCAGGGCTGCGTGTCCGCACGGCGTGGCTTCCCCTATGCTGTCAGTCAGGGACAAGGTATCGGGGGAAAGGCATGCAAAGGACGTGGCAGAGGCTGTTGTCGATGCTGGTGCTATCGCCAGTCATCGCCGTGGCGCAGACGCCAGGCGATCCAGAAGAAGCGGGCAAGGAGGCTGCCCAGGCGTCATCATTGGCCGAGGTGGGGGGCAGTGCGGCGCCCACGGTCGACGCCGCCGAGGTGCGCGACTGCTTTGTACAGATGGGCCAGGGGGCGGTGGGTGACTGCATCGGACTCGCCGCCGACGCCTGCCAGCAGAGCCCGGGCGGGGCCACGACCCTGGGCATCGTCGATTGTCTGGCCCAGGAGACCCGGGTCTGGGATGAACTGCTCAACGCCCAGTACCAGGAGCTGCGCGCGCTGATGCGCGAGCAGGACGAGGGGAATCCTGACGTGGGTATCTCCCGGGTGGACGCGCTAAGGGACGTGCAGCGCGCCTGGATCACCTTTCGCGACGCCGAGTGCGGCTACGCCTATGCCCGCTATCAGGATGGCACCATCCGCAGCGTCGTCGCGGCCGCCTGTCAGCTTGAACAGACCGCCCGGCGGGCGCTTGCCTTGAAGGGCATCCTGCACGAGAGCAGCCTTTAGGTAGGGTGTGGCTGACGCTGCTGTGTCCTCGCGCTTCTGTGTGAAACAAAGAGCGAACCATCAGGAACAGAAAAGGGGAAGGCCTTGGCCTTCCCCTTTCGCTGCTTCTTTCATCGCTGCTTTCGATTGTCGCTGCGGCTACACGCGTTCCACCCGCGGGCCTCAGGCGGTCGCGGTTTCCTTGTCGCCCTTGCGCGAGGTGGGGGCGGCGCGTTTGAGCAGCGGCTTGAGGAAGCGCCCGGTGTGGGAGACCTCCATCTCGGCGAGCTGTTCCGGGGTGCCCTCGGCGATGATGCGTCCTCCGCCGGACCCGCCCTCAGGGCCCAGGTCGATCAGCCAGTCGGCGGTCTTGATCACGTCAAGGTTATGCTCGATGACCACCACGGTGTTGCCGTGGTCGCGCAGCCGGTGGAGGACCGTCAGCAGCTGGCGGATGTCCTCGAAGTGCAGGCCGGTGGTGGGCTCGTCGAGGATGTACAGGGTCTTGCCGGTATCGCGCTTGGCCAGCTCCCGGGCCAGCTTGACCCGCTGGGCCTCGCCGCCGGACAGGGTGGTAGCGCTCTGGCCCAGGCGGATGTAGGTCAGGCCCACGTCGACCAGGGTCTGCAGACGACGGGCGATGGCGGGCACCGGGCTGAAGAACTCCAGCGCCTCCTCCACGGTCATCTCCAGCACCTCATCGATGGTCTTGCCCTTGTAGTGGATATCCAGGGTCTCGCGGTTGTAGCGCTTGCCCTTGCACACGTCGCAGGGCACATAGATATCCGGCAGGAAGTGCATCTCGACCTTGATCATGCCCTCGCCCTGACACGCCTCGCAGCGCCCGCCCTTGACGTTGAACGAGAAGCGGCCGGGCTTGTAGCCGCGTGAGCGCGCCTCCTGGGTGCCGGCGAACAGTTCACGAATGGGGGTGAAGATGCCGGTGTAGGTCGCCGGGTTGGAGCGCGGCGTGCGGCCGATCGGGCTCTGGTCGATGTCGATGATCTTGTCGAGCTGATCGAGGCCCTCGATGCCGGTGTAGGGTGACGGCGTCAGGGTAGTGGCCTTGTTCAGCTCGCGCGCGGCGATCGGCATCAGGGTCGAGTTGATCAAGGTCGACTTGCCCGAGCCGGACACCCCGGTAACGCACACGAACAGCCCCAGCGGCAGCTCCAGGGTGACGTCCTGGAGGTTGTTGCCCGAGGCGCCGGTGAGCTTGAGCATCTTTTCCGGGTTGCCGGGGATGCGCCAGGGCGGTACCTCGATGGCGCGGGTACCGGACAGGTACTGACCGGTCAGCGAGGCCGGGTTGGCCATGACCTCCTCCGGGGTGCCTTCGGCGACGATCTCGCCGCCATGGACACCGGCGCCGGGGCCGATGTCGAGCACGTGGTCGGCGGCACGAATCGCGTCCTCGTCGTGTTCGACCACGATCACCGTGTTACCCAGGTCGCGCAGGCGTTCCAGGGTCTGCAGCAGGCGGTCGTTGTCGCGCTGGTGCAGGCCGATGGAGGGCTCGTCGAGGATGTACATCACGCCCACCAGGCCGGCACCGATCTGGCTGGCCAGGCGGATGCGCTGGGCCTCGCCACCGGACAGGGTCTCGGCGCTGCGCTCCAGGTTGAGGTAGTCGAGGCCGACGTTGACCAGAAACTCGAGCCGCGCCGAGATCTCGTTGAGGATCTTCTCGGCGATCTCGCCGCGCCGGCCAGGCAGGCTCAGTTCACTGAAGTAGCGCTGGGCGTCGCCGATCGGCAGGCGCACCACCTCGGGCAGGGTGGTGTCGTCGACGAACACGTGGCGGGCTTCCTTGCGCAGGCGCGAGCCCTCGCAGGTGCGGCAGGGCTGCACCGCGATATAGCGGGCGAGTTCCTCGCGGACCATGCTCGACTCGGTCTCGCGGTAGCGGCGCTGCATGTTCGGCAGCACGCCCTCGAAGGGATGCTCGCGGGTGACCTTCTTGCCACGATCATTGACGTAGCTGAAGGCGATGTCGTCCTTGCCGCTGCCGTTGAGGATCACCTCGCGCTCGTGGCGGGCCAGATCCTGCCACGGTGTCTCCAGGGTGAAGCGGTAGTGCTCGGCCACCGACTTCAGCTGGTTGAAGTAGTAGACGCTGCGCCGGTCCCAGCCCTTGATCACGCCTTCCGCCAGGGACAGCTCCGGGTGGCTGATCAGCTTTTCCGGGTCGAAGAACTGCTGCACCCCCAGGCCGTCGCAGGTGGGGCAGGCGCCGGCCGGGTTGTTGAACGAGAACATCCGCGGTTCGAGTTCGGCGATGGAGTAGCCGCAGACCGGACAGGCGAAGCGTGCCGAGAACGCCATGTCGTCCTGTTCACCGTCCATGAAGTGGACCATGGCGGTACCGTCGGCCAGACCCAGGGCGGTCTCGAAGGATTCCGCCAGGCGCTGCTCGAGGCCTTCGCGCACCTTGATGCGGTCCACCACCACGCTGATGTCGTGCTTGCGGTTCTTGTCCAGCGGGCGCACGTCGTCGAGTTCCAGCACCTGGCCGTCGACCATGGCGCGTACAAAGCCCTGGGAGCGCAGCTCCGCCAGCAGCTGCAGGTGCTCGCCCTTGCGTCCGCTGACCACCGGGGCCAGCAGCATCAGCTTGCTGCCTTCCGGCAGCGCCATCACCTGGTCGACCATCTGCGAGATGGTCTGGGCCTCGAGGTCCTCGCCGTGTTCCGGGCAGCGTGGGGTGCCGGCACGGGCGAACAACAGGCGCAGGTAATCGTAGATCTCGGTGATGGTGCCGACGGTGGAACGCGGGTTGTGGGAGGTGGACTTCTGCTCGATGGAGATCGCCGGCGACAGCCCCTCGATATGGTCCACGTCGGGCTTTTCCATCATCGACAGGAACTGGCGCGCATAGGTGGACAGCGACTCCACGTAGCGGCGCTGCCCCTCGGCGTAGAGGGTATCGAAGGCCAGCGACGACTTGCCGGAGCCAGACAGCCCGGTGACCACGATCAGCTTGTCACGGGGTAGTTCGACGTCGATCTGCTTGAGGTTGTGGGTGCGGGCACCCCTGACCAGAATCTTGTCCATTCCCACCTCGAAGACGCGGCAAAAGGTCGATTATACGTGGCCGGTCGCCCGGCCGGCAAAGCCACCGGTGAAAAGACGCTTGTGAAATGACTCGAGTGTCGGCATTTTCTGGATCGCCCCCAGGCGCTAGAATATGCGGTCCACCTTCGGGGCTCTCTCCCCGCTCTCAAGCCGGAATTCGTTCATGTCCAAGGCCAGACTCTTGTTAGCCTCCGAGCGGCGCGCCATCGTCGGTCTGGCGGGGCTCTATGCCACACGCATGCTCGGGCTGTTCATGGTGTTGCCCGTACTCGCCCTCAACGCCGACCACCTGGTCGGGGCCACCCCGCTGCTGGTGGGGCTGGCGCTCGGCGTCTATGGCCTGACCCAGGCGGTACTGCAGATTCCCTTCGGTCTGCTGTCGGATCGCATCGGGCGCAAGCCGGTGATTGCTGCTGGCCTGGGGTTGTTTCTGATCGGCAGCGTGGTCGCCGCTCAGGCGGACTCCATCGCCATGATGATTGTCGGTCGCAGTCTGCAGGGCAGTGGTGCGGTGGCCGCCGCCATCATGGCGCTTCTGGCCGACCAGACCCGCGAGCAGGTTCGCACCGCCGCCATGGCGACCATCGGTCTGTCGATCGGCGTGGCCTTTGGCGTCGCCATGGTGCTCGGCCCGCTGGTGGCCAGCCACTTTGGCCTGGCCGGGGTGTTCTACTTCACCGCCCTGCTAGCGGCGCTGGGGATGCTGGTGCTGTGGAAACTGGTGCCGCCGGCGCCGCGCCGGCGCGGCCATCGTGACGTCGGCCTCGACCGCGGGCAGCTCGCCAGTATCCTCGGGCGCATGGACCTGTGGCGCATGGACGCCTCCATCTTCAGCCTGCACCTGATCCTGATGGCGATCTTCACCGCCGTGCCGTTCAAGCTGGTCGATGCCGGCGTCGTCGAAGCCCGCCATGGCCTGGTCTACCTGGTGGTGATGGGACTGTCCTTCGTCGCCATGGTGCCGCTGGTGATCGTGGCCGAGAAGAAGCGCAAGATGAAGCTTATGTGCCTGGGTGCCATCGCTACCATCACCCTGAGTCTGGTCGGGCTGGGCCTCGCCGGTTCGGGCCTGGTAGCCCTGGGCGCCTGGCTGTTGGCCTTCTTTACCGCCTTCAACCTGCTCGAGGCCACCCTGCCGTCGATGATCAGCAAGCTGGCGCCGGCCGGGGCCAAGGGCACGGCTATGGGGGTCTATTCCACCAGCCAGTTCCTGGGGGCCTTCCTCGGTGGTGTGATGGGCGGCTTCCTGGCGCAGCAGTTCGGGCTGTCGGCGGTGTTCCTGGGGGCAGCGCTGCTGGGGCTTGGCTGGTTCGTGCTGATGCTCGGCATGCGCGCGCCGCGCCACCTGTCCAGCGAGGTGGTGGCCCTGGCCGACGAACACGAGAGCGATACCCTGGACAACCTGATGGCGCGCTTTGCCGCCGTCGCCGGGGTCGAGGACGTGCTGGTGGTGCCGGAAGAGCGGCTGGCTTACCTGAAGGTGGATCGCGCCACCCTGGACACCGAGGCGCTGGCGCGGCTGACCCGTTCTTCGACCCAGCGCTCCTAGGTAGCGGTAGATAGTTGCGGTAGATAGCCGCGGCAGATAGTCGCGGTAGATAGTGTCGGCACCTTGTCGCGACATCACGTCGCCGCACACTGTCTGCGCTCGAGTGCCGAGCCGTTCTTCACGGCGGCGAATCGTCTCGATCTCGCGTATAGTAGCGACATCCGCTTTTGTGGCGTCGACCGATCGACGCCGACCGATTGTCACCGGGGGCGTGGCAGCTATCCTGCCCGCCGGCCCGGCACCCATTGTCTGCATCAAGGAGTCAACCATGGCCCGTGGCGTCAACAAGGTCATCCTCATCGGCAACCTCGGCCAGGATCCGGAGGTACGCTTTACACCGTCCGGCACCGCCGTGGCCAACCTGAACCTCGCGACCACCGATACCTGGATGGACCGCCAGAGCGGCCAGCGCCAGGAACGCACCGAATGGCACCGGGTGGTGATGTTCAACAAGCTGGCCGAGATTTCCCAGCAGTACCTCAAGAAGGGCTCGAAGCTGTACATCGAAGGTCGCCTGCAGACTCGCAAGTGGCAGGACCAGAACGGCCAGGATCGCTACTCCACCGAGATCGTCGCCAACGACATGCAGATGCTCGATGGTCGCGGTGAAGGCGGCCAGGGTGGCGGCTTCGGCGGCGGCCCTCAGGGCGGCGGCAACTTCGGCGGTGGTCAGCCCCAGCAGGGCGGTGGCAACTTCGGTGGTGGTCAGCCCCAGCAGGGTGGCAACTTCGGTGGTGGCCAGCCCCAGCAGGGCGGCAACTTCGGTGGCGGCCAGCCCCAGCAGGGCGGCAACTTTGGCGGCGGTCAGCAGGGTGGCGCTCAGCAGAACCGTCCGCCCCAGCAGGCGCCCAACCAGGGCGGTGGTCAGAAGGGCGGCTTCGGCGCACCGGACCCGGGCAACTTCGACGACTTCGACGACGAGATCCCGTTCTAAGTCCCGTTGTGGATGCCATCAAATGGCGTCATTAGCAAACCAAGGAGGCCCTGCATCGGCAGGGCCTCCTTGCGTTTCGGGTCTTCTTTTTTGGTCAGCACCTCTTCAGTGCAGAGCCTCTTCTCGCCCAGTGCCTCTCTCTTGCAGCGTCTCTCTTCGGCCAAGGCGCTTCGCCTCAAGTGCCCGGGGTATCAGGGCGTCCTGGGCATGGCACGCTTGTGGGTGGTGCGTCGCCAGGTGGCGATGATGCGCTCGGCGTCCTCGGGGGCGACACTCTCGCCGGTGAGGAAGCGGTCGATCGCGGCGTAGCTGACGCCGAGGGCTTCCTCGTCACTCAACTGCGGGCGCAGTGACTCCAGGTCCGCCGTTGGTACCTTGTTGACCAGGGTGTCCGGGGCGCCCAGCTGTGCAGCCATGTCGCGGACCTGGCCCTTGGTCAGGCCGGCCAGGGGCGCCAGGTCGCAGGCGCCGTCACCGTGCTTGGTGTAGAAGCCCATCACTGCCTCGGCGGCCTGGTCGGTGCCGATGACCAGGCCTCCTTGAGCGCCGGCCACGGCGTACTGGGCGATCATCCGCTGGCGCGCCTTGATATTGCCCATCACGAAGTCGCGGTGGGCCTGATCGCGAAACTCAAGGCCTGCCTGCTCCAGCGCTTCCAGCATGGCGTCGCTGGCCGGCTTGATATTGACCGTCAGGCACTCGTCCGGCTGGATGGCGTCCAGCGCCTGCCTGGCGTCGTCATCATCCTGCTGCTCGCCATAGGGCAGGCGCATGGCGATGAAGCGTGCTTCGGGCAGTCGCTCCCGCGCCGCCTCGACCGCCCGCTGGGCCAGCAGGCCGGCGCTGGTCGAGTCCACGCCGCCACTGATGCCGAGCACCAGGCAGTGCTGGCCGGTGGTGTGAAGCTGGTCGATCAGAAACGCCTGGCGCCGCTGAATTTCATCCCTGATGTCCGCCCCGGGCTGGACTTCGAGTTCACGCGCGATGATGCGCTGCAACTGGTCGATATCGTCGTGGGTCATCCGTGCCTCCTTGCGGGATTGGGGTGTCAGTCGTGCTCACGCCAGTAGGGCGCGAGCTTGCCGTCGCGAATGTCGCGGTGCCAGTCACACACCCGTTTGAGGGCATGATGGGCCGCCGCCAGGCGGACCTCGTTGCGATCCCCGTCGAAATGCTCGGTGGTGGTGATCACGTAGATCTTGTCCTCGTAGCGAAAACCCCAGCCCAGGCACACCGTGCCCTTGGGCGGTCCATCCTCGGGTTCGCCTGGGCCGGCGATGCCGGTGTTGGCGATCGCCAGCTTGGCGTTGGAGTTGTTCAGGGTGCCCAGCACCATCTCCCGGGTGATCTCCTCGCCGGTCAGGCCGTAGCGCGAGATGGTCTCGAAGGGGATCCCGAGGTAGCGGTTCTTGGCCTCAGGCGAGTAGACGGCCAGTCCGCTGTCGATGACCTGGCCGCTGCCAGGTACGCGGGCCAGTTCCGAGGCGATCAGACCGGCGGTGCAGGACTCCGCGGTGGCCAGCTTGATGTCGTGCTCGGTCAGGTAGTCGACAAGATCTTCCAGCCATTCCATGGCGTGCTCTCCTGCGAGGATGAGAGTGGGAAATGCTCGTTTTGGCAAATTCAGCATAGGGGCTGAAGGCCGGGTCTTCCAACCCACTCCTTGCGAGACGGATGCCTCTCTATCTCCACTGATGTCTTATGTTGCCGTGCAGCCAGACAGGCTAAAGTGATAAGCAGACAAATAATTTAGTGGTGATCCAGGAGGGAGCGGCGGATGCAGGATCTGTTGTGGTACCAGTACGCGTTGATCGGGCTGATCTTCTGCTGGAGCGGTTTCGTGCGCTCCAGTCTGGGGTTCGGTGGGGCGGTGCTGGCGCTGCCCTTCCTGCTGCTGGTGCTCGATGAGCCACTGGTGTTCCTGCCGCTGGTGGCGGTGCATCTGTTGATCTTCTCGAGCTGGATCGCCTGGCGCGGCCATCGTCAGATCCAGCAGACCGGCAATACCGGAGACAGCAATATCGACTGGCGCTACTTGAAGCGCGCGCTGGCGATCATGATCGTGCCCAAGCTGATCGGCGTGGTTGGCCTCTTGACCCTGCCGGCTGAGCTGATGACGGCGGTGATCTTCGTGATCGTGATCGTCTACGGCGCCAGCTACGCCCTCAATCGCCCCTTTCGTAGCCGCAGCAAGACGGTGGACGTGGTGCTGCTGGCGCTGGGCGGCTACGTCAGTGGAGCATCGCTGATCGGCGCTCCGCTGATCGTCGCGGTATTCGCTTCCCATGTGGCCAAGCACCAGTTGCGCGACACCCTGTTTGTGCTGTGGTTCATCCTGGTGGTGATCAAGATGGTGTCCTTCATCATCGCCGGAGTGGACCTGCAGCTCGAGCATCACCTGTGGCTGTTGCCCTGCGCCATGGTGGGCCATGTACTCGGCGAGCGAGTCCACCAGGCGCTGCTAGGTGCTCGCTCCGAGGTGTTCTTCCGGGTGCTCGGGGTGGTGCTGGTGGCGGTCAGTCTGGTGGGCCTTGCGACCAGCGTCGGCTGATCGCGCCAACCGGCAGCAAGACGTTTCACCTCGATGGATGGCGAGGGTCTGCTACCTCCAAGAGGGGCGCTGATCGATGAGCAGTTGGTGTAGAATATGGCCCTTTGGTGTCCTCGGGCGTGATGTGCGAGTGGTGGTTCTCGCCGCTATTCTTGTCGCAGCGTCTGGACACCGGCCGTAACGCCAGGGCGTCGTACGAGTCTCGTGCGGCGCTCTCATGGACGAGGAGTCGTCGTGAAGCTGCTGATTCTGGACGCCGGGCATTGTCTGTCCCTGGCCCTGGCGCGGGAAAGCAATCGGCGCGGTGATACCGAGCTGGTGATCGATCCCGCGACCCGCGTGGATCCTGAAGCGCTGCGTACGCTGGCGCCGGACGCGCTGATCATTCCCCCCTTGTCGCGCCCCTTCAGCGTGCCGCCCGCCGCGGTGGTCGAACACGCCGAGGCGGTCGAGGCCTGCATGGAGGCGTGCCGTGACGTCGGCATACCGCTGGTGTGGTGCGTCTGTGACCAGCTCTACGAGGATGGCCACGATTCGCCCATCGACGAGCACGTGATTCCGGCGCCTCGGGATGAGGGGCTGCGCCGGCTGGTGGCGACGGGCGACCGTATCCGTGCCGAGTGCCCCGAGCACCTGATCGTGCGGGTCGGTCCCATGTTCGCCCTGGAGGGTAGCCACGCCTGGCTCGGCGAACTGCTCGATACCCTGATCGATGGCGGCACCGTGCCCGCCGAGACCGACGTGACCCTGTGCCCGACGTCCGCTGATGCCGTGGCCATGGCGCTGATCGGCATGCTGCAGCAGCAGTCCTGCGGCGCCAATGCCTGGGGCAGCTACCATCTGGCCGGGGTAGAGCCGGTCAGCGCCTATACCTTCGTGTGCATGGTGCGCACCCAGTTGGGCACGCGTCTGGAAGGCCAGGGCGAAAACATCGCGCTGGGCGAGGTGAAGGCGCTCAGCCACCACCATGATCAGCCGCTGCGCCGGGTACTCAACTGTCGCCGGGTGCTGGAAGTGTTCGGGGTACACCAGAAGCCCTGGCGGCTCGAGGTGGGGCGCATGCTCGACACCTGGTGTCGGGCGCGGGAAGACGTGGCCTGCCAGGCGACGAGTCAGGGGAAGGACGCATGAATCTGCTGCGCAGCGTGATCTTCTATATTGGCTATTTTGCCGCGATGCTGGTGTGTGGCTTGCTGTTTCTGCCGCCGGCGCCGCTGCTGCCACTGCGCTCGCGCTATCGGCTGCTCAACCTCTACAACCACTTCATCATCGCCTGGTTCAGCCTGGTGTGCGGGGTGCGCTACGAGATGAAGGGGCGTGAAAAACTGCCCGATGGGCCGGTGGTGATCCTGTCCAATCACCAGTGCGAGTGGGAAACCGTCTACCTGCAGTTGCTCAAGCCTCCGGTGTGCACGGTGCTCAAGAAGGAACTGTTGAACTTTCCGATCTTTGGCTGGGGGCTGCGCCTGTTGCACCCCATCGCCCTGGACCGCTCCAAGCCTGCCCGGGCCATGCGCCAGGTACTGAGCCAGGGAGGCCAGCGGCTCAAGGAGGGGTTGTCGGTGCTGATCTTTCCCGAGGGAACCCGGGTAGAGCCAGGCAAGCGTCGCCGCTACAACAAGAGTGGGGCGGTGATCGCCTGCCGCGCCGGGGTGCCGGTGGTGCCGGTGGCCCACAACGCCGGCGAATGCTGGCCGGGGCGTGACTGGATCAAGCGGCCTGGCCGCATCTCGCTGGTGGTGGGCGAGCCTATCGCCACCGAAGGACGCACCCCTGAAGAGGTGCTGGTCGAGACCGAAGCCTGGATCGAGGCGCGCCTGGAAGAGATCTCCAGCGTGCCGAGACCCGCGCCCGAAGAACTGGCACGCAGTGTCAGTCGCTGAACGCGATCCGGCCCCACTGGGGCCGGTCTTGGGGCGCTCGGCATCATCGCCGATCGCCGAGAGCAAAGGCGGTCAAGCCGTCGCTTCGGTGGTGTTTTCCATCTCCTGATAGCCTGTCCGCTGCCTTTCGGCAACACTCAGGTCGTGTACACGCTCTCGCATGCCGTGAACGTCCCTGATGCCGGGAATAAGTTGGCGCGGATGGGTCCGGTCTGCCGTCAGCAGTATCAGGTTACCCAAGCCAAAGAGCCTGAGCAGCAAAGGCTCTGATGTCGACAGGTCGCGGATGCGTGCGATCTCCAACTGATCCACGCGGCGATTCAAGACGCCGTGATAGTAGTAGACTCGGCGCGGTGTGATATCAAACTTGGTGGTGGCCAAGCCAATGATCTTGCAGATGGGAATAATAAGACAGATCACCCAAACAGTGATGATGGCGCAGGATCGGTTCAAGATGATTGAACTGCCTGGAATGTGCAGGCTGATGAGAAACCCATAAAGATAAACGGCAACATGTACTAAATAGTATGTTCCGATTGATGCGAGCAACAATCCAACTATCAGTGAACCCACTCCCGCCAGAATCGAAGGCTTCAGCGTTGCGATAACGCTTTCATTCGAGGTGCTGCCGCTCATGGTCTTCTCCTTTTGTCGTTGGTGCGGGCAAAGCGAGTGTGGCAGCTCCGAGCATGAAAGGGCTGAAGCTGCCACCTATCGTCAGTCCTAGCCGTTGGCCAGGCGCTCGCGAATATTGTCGGCGCGTTCCATGGAGCCCGGGTGTGACGACATCAGGCTGCTTTCGCCGCCGTCGAGATCGGCGAACTTCTGGAAGCCGGTCATCAGCCCCTCGCGCGGGATGCCCCGCTCGGTCAGCAGGTCGAAAGAGAAGTTGTCGGCGTCGCTTTCCTGACTCTGGGAGAACTGGGCGTTGATGAACTGCTCGCTCAGGTCACCCAGTTGGGAGTCCGACAGGGTCGCCATCGCGCTGTTGCCAGATGCCGCCATGGCATCCCGGGCGATCGCGGTGGCGTAGGCCGTCTGCATGCGCTTGCGGCTATGCCCCAGGGCCACGTGGCCGAGTTCGTGGCCCAGTACGCCCTCGATCTCGTTGTCGTTCATCATGTCCATCAGCCCGCTGTAGACACGCACGCAGCCGTTGGCCATGGCCCAGGCGTTGATGTCGTCGGTCATGTAGACCTTGTAGTTGACCGGGGTGCCTTCGATCTGGTGACCCAGGTGGTCGGCAATGCTTTTTAGGCGCTGTGCATACTCAGAGTCGGGCGACGCCAGGACGGATTGGCTGTCCATCTGCTGGCAGCTCTGGTCAGACATGGCCTTGACCTCGGCGTCGCTGATGGTGGCGGCGTTGAAGCCGGCGAGCCCGGTGTTGATCATGCTGTCGGTGGACATGTTCTCGCAGCCGGTCAGCAGGGTGGTGCAGCCAAGCACGGCGACAGAAAGCGTAAGGCGTAGGTTCATGCTCATCATCCTTGATGAAAGAGGGAGTCGGGATGGTTCCTGCAGGACAGGGTCCTGATCGGCGGTTGCGCGCGCAGGATCGCGACGGGAGTTTCTGGAGCGCAAGCTGACCGT
Source organism: Halomonas sp. MMSF_3323 (assembly GCF_030733595.1). NCBI lineage: Bacteria > Pseudomonadati > Pseudomonadota > Gammaproteobacteria > Oceanospirillales > Halomonadaceae > Halomonas > Halomonas sp. MMSF_3323. Next base: position 26,240 of record NZ_JASHIT010000031.1, read on the forward strand.
GTTCGGAGTTGTAGCACGCGCTATTGCAGCGCAACAAACCTACCCATTTTTCGTGTTTTTCAGACAACACTTTGTCAGCAATATCGTCTTGCTCTCCCTGGCAGTGGGAATAGCGCTATCCACAAACAACGACGGCGCCCCGAGGGGCGCCGTCGTGTTACTACCTGGCCGGGCTTGATCAGTCGTTGAAGCGCTGCAGCACCAGACAGGCATTGGTACCGCCGAAGCCGAAGCTGTTGGACAGTACGCGATCCAGCTTCACGCCATCACGGCGGCTGGTGACGATATCGAAGCCCTGGGCCTCGTCGTCCAGGTCGCTGACGTTGGCCGAGGCGGCGATGAAGTCGTTCTCCATCATCAGCAGCGAGTAGATCGCTTCCTGCACGCCGGTGGCGCCCAGCGAATGCCCGGTCAGAGACTTGGTGGAACTCATCGCCGGGGTGCTGTCGCCGAAGACCTCGCGCACCGCCTTGAGTTCGGCCACATCGCCCACCGGCGTGGAGGTGCCGTGGGTGTTGATGTAGTCGATGTCGCCGTCGACGCTGGCCATGGCCTGGCGCATGCAGCGAATGGCGCCTTCACCTGACGGCGCGACCATGTCCTTGCCGTCGGAGGTTGCGCCGTAGCCGACCACCTCGGCGTAGATCTTGGCGCCGCGAGCCTTGGCGTGCTCGAGCTCTTCAAGCACCAGCATGCCGCCGCCGCCGGCGATGACGAAGCCGTCGCGGCTCTTGTCGTAGGGGCGAGAGGCGGTCTGCGGGTCGTCGTTGTAGCTGGTCGACAGCGCACCCATGGCGTCGAACAGACACGACAGCGTCCAGTGCTCCTCCTCGCCGCCGCCGGCGAATACCACGTCCTGCTTGCCGAGCTGGATCTGTTCCATGGCGGAACCGATACAGTGGGCAGAGGTGGCGCAGGCAGAAGAGATGGAGTAGTTCACGCCCTTGATCTTGAACGGGGTCGCCAGACAGGCCGAGACGGTGCTGCCCATGGTGCGGGTGACCCGGTAGGGGCCCACACGGCGCAGACCCTTCTCGCGCATCACGTCGGCGGCCTCCACCTGGTTGGCGCTGGAGGCGCCGCCGGACCCGGCGATCAAGCCGGTACGTTCGTTGGACACCTGCTCGGGCGTGAGGCCGGAATCCTCGATGGCCTGGGCCATGGAGACATAGGCGTAGGCCGCAGCGTCACCCATGAAGCGGCGCAGCTTGCGGTCCACCAGTTCGTCCAGGTCGATGTCGACCACGCCGGCGACGTGGCTGCGGAAGCCACGCTCGGCGTATTCTTCCTTGAAACGAATGCCGGACTGGCCGTTCTTGAGTGCCTCGAGTACCTGTTGCCGGTCATTGCCCAGGCACGACACGATGCCCAGACCGGTGACTACCACTCGTCGCATGGGAGCCTCCTGATCAGAAATTCGCGGTGGAGGTGAACAGGCCGACACGCAGGTCGTTGGCCTGATAGATATCGCGGCCATCGACGGAAACGGTGCCGTCCGCCATGCCCAGAATCAGGCGGCGGGTGATGACGCGCTTGATATTGATGCGGTAGGTGACCTTCTGGGCGTCAGGCATGATCTGCCCGCTGAACTTGACCTCGCCGCAGCCCAGCGCCCGGCCGCGTCCGGGGTGACCGAGCCAACCGAGGTAGAAGCCCACCAGCTGCCACATGGCATCGAGGCCGAGGCAGCCGGGCATGACGGGGTCGCCCGGAAAGTGGCAATCGAAGAACCACAGGTCAGGGCGGATATCGAGCTCGGCGATCAGTTCGCCCTTTCCGTACTCGCCACCCTCTTCGTAAATGCGCGTGATGCGGTCGAGCATCAGCATGTTGGGGGCCGGCAGCTGGGCATTGCCCGGGCCGAACAGCTCACCGCGGCTGCAAGCCAGCAGTTCATCGCGATCAAAAGAGTGTTGCTTGGTCACTGGAGCGTTCCGAGAGTCGAAGTGATGTACGCCGCGCACGGCAATCTGCCGCCATGCGGCCTGCCTAGTCTACTGTTCGTGGGGGCTGAATGCACCCCGTGGGCCTTCGATCATGGTCGTGGTAGACAGAAAGTCTGCTTTGACACTACAGATTCCGGGCAAAGCGCCGATAACGACAGCACACTTTTTTCGCGTTCTCTATCGCGGGAGTCCAATTCGACCATGTGGCCTCGGTTATCTTTCAATCGCCCGCTGATCTGGCTCGGGCTCTCGGCGATGTCAGCCGTCCTGTGGCTGCCGAGCGTCTCGCTCAGGCTCGGTGCGCTGTTGCTGATGGCGGTGGCCATGTGGGACGGCTGGCGTCAGGTGAAGCTCGAGCAGCGTCGCTCGCGGTTGACCGAGCAGGTGATGCGACAGTCGGGGGAGGCGGTGATGATCACCGACGACCAGCACCGTATCCAGGCGGTCAACCCGGCCTTTACCGAGCTCTCGGGGTTCGAGCTGTCCGAGGTGGCCGGCCTCAGCGCCAGCAACCTGGCGGCGGCGCGCCATGACAGTGCCTTCTTCGAGCGCTTCTGGCAGGCGCTGATCAGCGCCGGTCGCTGGGAAGGCGAGCTGTGGCAGCGACGCAAGGATGGCAGCGAGTACCCCATGTGGCTGGAGGTCCAGGTGATCACCGACCCCCATGGCCGCGCCGAGCACCATATCGCCACCTTTACCGATATCTCGCTGCGCAAGGCCCGGGAGCAGGACCTCAGGCGGATCGGTCGGGAGGATCCGCTGACCGGGCTGCCCAACCGTTTCCGTCTTCATGAATTGCTGGCCTCGCGTCTGCGTCATCTGCGTGCCGGTGAGTGCCTGGATCTGGCGCTGATCGATATCGATGGTTTCAAGGAGATCAACGACGGCCTCGGTGTCAGCGCCGGTGATCGATTGCTGGCACGTTTCGGCAAGCGCCTGGCCGGGCATGTGGCCGGCGGTGTGGTCGGGCGGCTGGGCGGGGACGAATTCATGGTCCTGCGTACCACTACCTACGACGATCACGAGCGCTGGGTCGAGGGCTTGAGGAGCCATCTGGGGGAGCCGTTCGAGATCGACGGCAGCACCTTGAGGCTCGGCATTACCATCGGCAGCTGTCGTGCCCCGGAAGACGGCAACGATGATGGCGTGCTGTTTCAGCGCATGGAGGCGGCGCTGGCGTCCGCCCGCCGCCATGGCGGTAATTGCTGCCAGCGCTTTCGGCCTGCCCTGGACGTCGGTGACGGTCCCAATCTGACGCTGCTCAATGACCTGCGGGAAGCGCTGGCCCAGGGAGGACAGCTTGAGCTTCACTACCAGCCACAGCATCGCCTCGCCGATGACGCCATGATCGGCATGGAGGCCTTGCTGCGCTGGCGTCATCCCCGCGACGGGATGATCTCCCCGGCGGAGTTCATCCCCCTGGCGGAGCGTCATGGACTGATGGCGCCGCTGGGTGACTGGGTGATTCATCAGGCCTTGACCCAGCTCGCCCACTGGCGCTCGCGGGGGTTATCGCCGCTGCCGGTGTGGATCAACATCTCGGCGATGCAGCTGTTCCAGGGCGACCTGGAGAAGACCCTGGCCACCGGCCGCGCGCGCCATGACGTGGCGTCCCAGTGGCTGGGGCTCGAGCTGACCGAGTCGGTGCTGCTGGACGATCGTGGCGGCGATATCGTGCCGCGCCTGGAGCGATTGCGTGACCTGGGCCATCGCATCGCCCTCGACGACTTCGGTACCGGCTATTCGTCGCTGGGCTATCTCAAGGAGTTGCCGCTGGACAAGCTCAAGCTGGATCGTGCCTTCATCAAGGCGCTGCCGGGTGACAGTGCCGATGCGGCCATCGTCAACGCGGTCACGGCGATGGCCCGAGGGTTGTCACTGGAGATACTGGCCGAGGGCGTCGAAACCGCAGAACAGCGCGACTACTTGCGCCAGGCCGGTTGTGATGAGGTGCAGGGGTACTTCTACGCCCGGCCGATGCCGGCCCACGAGCTCGAAGCCCTGTGGCGGGAAAGCGCTACCCGTCAAGAGGCCAATACCCGTCAGGCGGTGGCCTGATGGCGCCTTCCGCCCTTGTTCAGCCTGAGCGTCGACGCAGGCCGATGCCGATGACCAGGCACAGCGAGGCCCAGATCAGCGCCTGGGTCGGCAGCAGCCAGTCGGCCAGCTCGACGCCCGCCAGTGCCGCGCCGCCCAGATAGGACGAGGGGCCGCCGATCAGGCCGCCGAGGGCGGCGAGCCAGGGGCGCGCCCATAGCCACTCCAGCGAGTGATGAATCAGGGTGGCGAACAGCGGCCACAGCCACAGTAGCCACAACGCCAGCGGACCGAGGCTCGGGTTCTGCGGGTCGAAGCGATAGCCGCCCAACGCCGCCAGTGAGCCATCGATCACGACCCCAGCCAGCAGAAACCCCAGCAACCAGCGCCATTCTCCGGGCTTGGCCAGCCAGCGCAGGTGAGCCACGATCACCGCCAGGGCAATGGCTCCGCCGGCCCAGGCGCCCATCAGCACACAGCCGAACCAGCCCAGCTGGAAGCCCGCCACATTGAGCAGCGAGGCCTGCCAGCGGGGGGGCATCGGTCCCCTGATCACGGCTTGCCGAGCCGAGTTCGCGGCCGCGCATCGGGCTTGGCCAGCAACAGGTGGCAGGTGCTGATGGTGCGCTCCGCGAAACCCGCCTCGCAGTAGCACAGATAGTAGCGCCACATCCGCACAAAACGCTCGTCGTAGCCCAGCTTGCCGACCTGATCGAGGCTCGCCTCGAAACGCTGGCGCCACTCACGCAGGGTACGGGCGTAGTGCGGGCCGATATCATCCAGATCGACAAGGTTCATCGAGGTGTGTTTCGTCAGGTTCTGCAGCAGTACCGTGGGCGATGGCAGAAAACCACCGGGAAAGATGTAGCGCTTGATGAAGTCCATCTCTCTGCGCGCGGCTTCATAGCGCTGATCACGTACGGTGATGGCCTGCAGCAACGCCAGCCCCTGGGGCGCCAGCAACTGGTCCAGGGTCTTGAGGTAGCGCGGCAGGTAGTCGGCGCCGACCGCCTCCACCATCTCCACCGAAATCAGCCGGTCGTAGCGCCCGCTCAGTTCGCGGTAGTCCTTGTTGAGCAGGGTGACCTGGTCCTCGAGTCCCTCCTCGGCCAGGCGGCGAGCGGTATGCTCGTATTGCTCGCGGGAGATGGTGGTGGTGGTCACCCGGCAGCCGCGGGTACGGGCGGCATGGATCGCGAGCCCGCCCCAGCCGGTGCCGATCTCCAGCAGGTGGTGGTGAGGCCTGACGTCCAGCTTGTCGAGCATGACATCGAGCTTGTGCGTCGAGGCCTGCTCGAGGGTAGCCTCCGGGGAGGGGAAGATGGCACTGGAGTACATCCAGTGTTCACGGTCCAGAAAGGTCGCGAACAGGTCATTGCCGATGTCGTAGTGGGCCGCAATATGGCGCCGGGAGCCCTTGCGGGTATTGCGCTGCAGACGCAGCAGCGTGGACAGCAGGGCGCGTCCCAGGCCGGCCAGGCCGCCTTCCACATCGTCATTGACCCGGTCGATGTTGCGCGCAAACAGACGCACCAGTCCGACCAGATCGTCCACGTCCCAGTCACCGTCCATGTAGGCTTCTGCCGCCCCCAGGGTGCCGCCCAGCGCCATGCGCTTCCACACCCGACTGCGGCGTACCACCAGGGTTACGCTCAGTTCCCCCTGTTCCCCAAGCTGATGGCGCTCATGGCCGTCGACAAGGGTGATGCTGCCGTGGCGCAGTTGGCCCAATTGCGCCAGCACCCGAGGCTTGAGCCAGTGGCTGAGCCTGTCGCCGCGTCGGCTGATGGTGACGCCTTGTTCGCTCCTGAGTGTGGTCAAGACGGAGTCTCCTCGGATCTGGATGAGAGGCCTTCGGCCGGCGGTGGGTGATCGTGCAGCGGGACGCCCTTGAGCCACAGCCTGATTGCCTCCCAGTGGATGGCCGCCAGGGTCTTGGTGGCCATCCAGGGTTGCCGCGCAAGGCCGGCGAGCAGCGCCGGTCGGGTAGCCGGCCGGCCTGCCAGGGTCAGGGTGGCATCGAAGTGGCGCTGGCCATCCCGCCAGGTCTCCATGTGCATGGCGAGCTCACGCCCCGGGCTGTTGAAGCGCCAGTGGTAAGTCATGCCCATGGGCAGAAAGGGCGATACGTGCAGGTCCTTGTCGAACTCAGCGCGGTGGCTGTGACGCTCGGGGTCTACCGCGGCAGCGTAACGGGTGCGCTCGCGCCAGGGGGTATTGGTGACTTCACCGAGTATCGCGCCCAGACGCTCGCGTCCCTCGCCGTCGGGTTCGTGGTAGAGGTAGTAGAGCGAGATGGGATTGAACGACACCCAGGGAGAGCCAAGCTGGGTCAGCAGGCAGACCCGGCCCTGGGGCGCCTGGCCCAGGCGCTCGCGGACCTCGGCCCTGGCGGCGTCGGCCAGGGTTATCTCGCTGCCCCGTGCCGGCAGGTAATCCTCGCGCCTGAAGCGGGCCAGCGCCGGCCTGCGGGCACTGAAGCCGGGCACCCGGTCGAACAGTTCGGGCAGCTCCTCCAGATCGAGCCAGGCCATCCATACGCGATAGGCAAACTCGTGGGGTCGCGGCAGAAAGCGCCGATGGCGCAGGGTGCCGCGGTAGATCCGCGAACGCGGCTTGGCGATCATGGTGCCACCGCCTCCAGCCGCTCATGGTCGCTTTCCTCGCAGCCCAGCGCCTTTGCCACCCGCAGCGCGCTCCATACGCCATCCTCGTGAAAGCCGTTGCGCCAGTAGGCGCCACAGAAGTGAGTACGCAGCGCCGCAGAGGAGATCTCGGCATGACGCGCCTGGGCCAGGCTACCCTGGGCCGTGAACTGGGGATGGGCGTAGCGAAAGCGCCCGAGCACCTTGGCCGGGTCGATGCTGTCGGCGTCGTTCAGGGTCACGCAGAAGGTGTGCGGCGCGCTCAGGCGCTGGAGGATATTCATGTCGTAGGTGACCGAGACCCGGTCAGCGTCGCTGCGGCCGTCGAGGCGATAGTTCCAGCTGGCCCAGGCGCGCCGACGGCGCGGCAGCAGGCGAGTATCGGTGTGCAGTACCACCTCGTTGTCGGCGTAGGGCAACGCCGACAGCACCTCGCGTTCGGCGTAGCTGGGGTCATCGAGCAGCCCGAGCGCCTGGTCGGCGTGGCAGGCCAGCACCAGTTGGTCGAAGCGTTCCTCGCCGGCATCGGTGCGCAGCACCACGCCGTCGTGTTCCCGACGAATACCGCGCACCGGCGTCGCCAGGCGGATGGCGTCGGCGTAGGGCGCCACCATGGCATCGATATAGCCGCGCGATCCCCCTTCCACGGTGTACCACTGGGGCCTGTCGTTGACCGACAGCAGCCCATGGTGGTGGAAGAAGCGCAGGAAAAAACGTGTGGGAAAGGCGCGGATATCGGCCAGGCTGGCCGACCAGATGGCGCCCCCCATGGGCAGCAGGTAGTGGCGCTGAAAGTCGTCGCTGAAGCCATGGCCATCGAGATAGTCGCCAAGGGGCATCAGCAGGGCATCGCTGGACGTATCCTGGCCCGGTCGCGCCAGATCGGCGATGGCCAGTCGGTTGAAGCGCAGGATCTCGCCCAGCAGGCGGTAGAACGCAGGGCGCAGCAGGTTGCGACGCTGGGCAAACAGCGAGGTCAGGGTGTGGCCGTTGTACTCGAAGTCGCGGTCGGTGCGATGCACCGAGAAGCTCATCTCGGTGGCCTGAGCGTTCACCCCGAGGTGTGCCAGCAGGCGCTGGAAGTGCGGATAGGTGCGATCGTTGAAGACGATGAAGCCGGTGTCGATGGCGTAGTCCCGTCCGTCCAGGCTGACATCCACGGTAGCGGTGTGTCCCCCCAGCCGGTCGGCGGCCTCGAACAGCGTCACCCGGTGACGCGCGCTCAAGTAGCGGGCGGCGGCCAGGCCGCTGATACCCCCACCGATCACCGCAATGCGCTGGGCCTCGAACGGCGGTTGAAGGCGAGTCATTGGTTGCGTTCCTTGTGGGGGGTGGAAGCGTCATCGTCTTCGCGCCTGACCAGGCGCTTGCCCAGGGCGATCCTCAGCCGCAGGGGCAGGATGCCCATGAACTTGACCAGGTAGGTGAAGCGCCGCGGGAAGTGGATGTCCCGTCGGCGTGCCGACAGTCCTTCGAAGATCGCCTTGGCCGCCTGTTCCGGCGTGACCGCCATGGGCATGGGGAAGTCGTTGCGTTCGGTCAACGGCGTCTTGACGAAGCCGGGGTGGATGACGCTGACGTCGATGCCTTGATGGGCCAGGTCGAGTCGCAGCGACTCGAGAAAGTAGCTCAGTGCCGCCTTGGACGCGCCGTAGGCTTCGGCACGCGGAAGCGCCAGATAGGCCGAAGCACTGGACGTCGCCACGATCTGCGGGCGGGCACCCTGGCGTCGGGCCTTGTGCAACAGCGGCAGAGCCACCTCGATGCCATGGATGGTGCCGAAGAAGTTGGGTTCGAAGTTGTCGCGAACCAGGGTGGTGTCGACGCGGCCGCCGTCGAGGTAGACGCAGGTCCCGGCATTGAAGATCACCATGTCGAGGCCGTCGAAGGCCTCGTCGATGCGTGCGGCGGCGTCCTGCATCGACGCGCGGTCGGTGATGTCGGCGGGGACCGGCATGGCATTCTCGTGATCCTTGGCCAGTCGTTCGAGGCCAGCCTTGCCGCGCGAAGTCAGGGCGACGCGATGGCCATCGTCGAGCAGGCGTCGTGCCAGTGCCTCGCCGATGCCGGAGGTGGCGCCGGTCAGCCAGATGCGCTGAGGGTTGGGGTCGCGTGCCATCTACTGTCGCTCCTTTTGCGGTGCGGCCTTGCTGTCTGAGCTTGCTGTGGGCTCGATTCAAGCTCGCTGCGATTCACGCTTGTCGAGATTCACTCTTGTTGTACAAGGTCGGATCAGAATTCTGGGCCTGCTGTCAGCTACGTATCGGCGCCGTCCATGGTTTCAGCCGACGGTGCGTATATTTACCGAAGGCGCGGGCATTGGCCGGCGCTGCCAGCCTCAACCGGCGGCGTATCGCTTGATGCTGCGTATCACCGCGCCGAGCAACGGCAGGCGCTCGTAGAGCAGCGCACCGGCGTCGAAGTGGTCCTGGTGGTGGACCACCTTGCCGCCGTCTGGTGAGGCGAAGCGCAATACCGAGCAGCCTTCCACGTCGATCTGGCGGCCTTTGCAAAGGCGCCGGTGGCGCAGCGCCATGGTCCAGCACACGAAGCCCCGGTCGCCGTCCCGCAGGCCATGGTGAAAGCGGAAGCGGCAGTCGATCACGTTGGCGTACAGGGCGTCGAAGTCGCGCTTCAGTGCCTCTATGCCTTCCACCCGATGCAATGGGTCGATAAAGACGATGTCACTAGAATATATACTGTATAGCTTTTCTGTACAGGTATTGTCTAGTTTATTGAAGGTGTCGCAAAAGGTCGCCAGCACAGGGTCCTGGATCATGGGGTGCTCCTTGTCGGTGTTGTTGTCGTCGGCAGATCGGACTGAGGTGGATCGGGCTGGGGCGGATCAGCAAAGGGACCACAGGATGACGCTGGCTTGTGCTGGGCTATCTCACGCCAGGCCAAGCCAGACAGTGTCCTTATCCCGCGTCCTTCGACAGGCTCTTGAAGGCGTCGAGTGCGCGCTCGCGGGCGGCGCGGTGGTCGACGATGGGGGCGGGGTAGTCGAGGTCGGTGAGCAGATCCCGGGTCGGGGCATGTCGCTTCTTCGGCGCCAGTGACGCAAGCTCCGGCACCCAGCGCGCGATGAATTCGCCTTCGGGATCGAAGCGTTCGGATTGGGTGGTGGGGTTGAAGATGCGGAAGTAGGGCGCGGCGTCGGTACCGGTGGACGCCGCCCACTGCCAGCCGCCGTTGTTGGCGGCGAATTCACCGTCGACCAGGTGCTCGAGAAAGAATCGCTCTCCACGTCGCCAGTCGATCAACAGATGCTTGGACAGGAACATTGCGGTCACCATGCGCAGGCGATTGTGCATCCAGCCGGTAGCGACCAGCTGGCGCATGGCGGCGTCGACCAGCGGATAGCCGGTGCGTCCTTCGCACCAGGCGGCAAAATCCTCGGGGGCATCGCGCCAGTCCAGGGCCTCGGTGTGGCGTTGAAAGGCCCGATGGCGGCATACCCTGGGGAAGCCTGTGGCCACGTGCTGGTAGAACTCTCGCCACACCAGTTCGCTGACCCAGGCGGTCAGGCCGGCGTCGCCGTCGCTCAAGCTACCGTCGTTGATCGCCATCACCGCCTGCATGCACTGACGCCAGGAGATCATGCCCAGCGCCAGATAGGGCGATAGCTCGCTGGTGCCGCGTCTGGCCGGGAAGTCCCGCTGCTCCTTGTAGCGCTTCGCCGGGCTGTCAGGGAAACCTCGCAGAAAGCGCGACAGGCGGTCACTGGCGGCCTCCTCGCCGGCCGGCCAGTGGCGACCATCCACGTTCTTGTCCGGATAGTCGGGGCGCTGGCTGGCGCTGGAGGACAGCTCCAGCGGCGCCTGGCGCTCCGGTGGGTCCAGCACCTCGAGTCGCTCGGCGCTGATGGCCTTGTGCCAGGCCTTGGCAAAGGGGGTGAAGACGCCGTAGTAGTCGCCCTTGCCGGTGAGCAGCTCGCCGGGACTGAAGGCCACGGCGTCGCGCAGGGCACGTGCCTCGAGGCCGCTGTGCTCGGCCTGCGCCAGCACCGCCTGGTCGCGCTTGACCTCATCGAGAGGGTACTCGCGATTGAAATAGAGGGCGTCGGCGCCGAGCTCCTCGGCCAGCGCCATCAGTGCCTGGGGAGCGTCATCGAAGCGCGGCACCTGGCGCTGGATCAACGGGATATTGCGCTCGGCCAGGGCTTCGCCCAGGGCCTCGACGCCACGACACAGAAAGTCGAGCTTGTTGTCGCCGTGGCCGTGTTCGCGCCACTGCTGCTCGGCGTGCAGAAAGACCCCGATGACCGGGCCGCGTCGGGCGGCGTGGTAAAGCGCAGTATTGTCGTGAATACGCAGATCGCTGCGAAACCAGACCAGAGTGACAGGCATGGGGAGCTCCCGCGAATCGTGTCGTGGTTAGAGGGGGCATCGCGCCGCGACGGGGATGATCAGGCTGTCTTGTCGTGGCTCAGTGCTGGCGAATCAGCGGCCTCAGCCGGTCCAGCGCCATGGGGATGTCGTCACCGAGCACCTCGATCTGGCTGTCGGCCAGTTCGGCGGCGCGGATGCGTGCCACCGGGCCGCACAGCGCCAGCGGAGTGTCGAGCTGTTCGGCCAGACGAGGCAGCAGTCGACGGACCACGTCGGAGCGTTCGGCCTTGCCGCTGCACAGCACCACCGCACCGGGGCGCAGGCGTTCCAGCGCCAGCGGCAGATCGGTGAACGGCAGCGGCGCATCCATCAGGGCGATGCGGTAGCCGCGTTCACTGGCGGCGAGCGCCAGCATCAGGGTCCATAGCGAACCGTCATCGTCTGGCAGGGTGTCCAGCAGCAGGGTGGAACCACGGGCGGTGCGATTGGCGTGAAACAGGCGAATACCGATGCGCGTGCGCAGGAAGCTCTCCAGGCTGCGTCGCTGCAAGGCCGCACCAAGCTGCCCTTCCCAGCGTTCCTCAAGCTCCTGGACCACTGGCTGCCATAGCTCACTGATGCAGGTGCCGACCGGGTAAAGGGCCAGGGACTGCTGATACAGGCCGTCCAGATGATCCATGTCGAGGGCATCCACCGCGCCCAGCATCTGGCGGCGCTGCGAGGTCCAGTCGCCGGCGGCGGGCGGTGCCGTCTCGGCGGGCTCGGGCTGGGTCAACAGATCCTTGACCTGACTGACCGGGACTCCGCGGTTGAGCCATTGCAGAATACGCTCGACCCGCTCGATGTCTTCCCGAGCGTAGAGGCGATGCCCCTTGGGCGTGCGGCGCGGCTCGATCAGTCCGTAGCGCCTCTCCCAGGCACGCAGGGTCACCGAATTGACCCCGGTGAGCCGCGACACTTCGCGGATGGGGTAGAGAGGAGATTCGGTGGGGGGCGCCGTATGACTCATGAGGGCCTCGATGCGTGTCCTGGTGCGATTGTGAAGGCGCTAGCTGCGCCCTGTCCCTGGAAGTTGTCGATGGCGTAGGTGACTCGACGTTTCCGTAGCTGTACAGACGCTACAAAGTGTACAACAGTTTTACCGCTTTTCGCTCACGCTGATTGAACGTCTAGGCTTAGTCCGAAAAGTCGGCGAGCGAAGGTTAGACAAGGCAAAAATCGGTGAGACAGCGCAGTTTACGGGGTGTAAATGAGCATGTTGATCCGATTTTTAACGCCGTATTACCGAGCGTAGGCACTTTTCAGACAAGCCCTAGGGGGCTGATCAGGGGGCCGGTGACAGCGTCTCGCCGACCTGGTCGGCCACTGCGCTTGCCAGCGCCTCGACGAACACGGGGTGTTCTCCTACCGGCGCCAGCAGCGTCAGCTCGAGCCCCGGGTGTTCGCTGCGCAGGGCGTCGATCTGGGCAGGCACATCCTTGCGCAGATGACGACCGGCGGCGAAGAACAGCGGCAGCACCTCGATGCGGGTAGCACCGGCTGCGCTCAGTTCGGCCACGGTGGACTCCAGCGACGGCTCGCACAGCTCCATGTAGGACAGCCGGATCGGCGTGCCAAGGCGTGGCGCCAGGGCGTCGCGGAAGTGCTCGAAGGGCGCCCGCCAGTTGGGATCGCTGGAGCCGTGTGCAAGTAGTACCAGTGCGTATGACATGTTCGGTTTCCTGATGACCTGAAAATGGGTAAGCCTGCGACTGGCGCCCGCTTCAGGCGTCGGTGGCAGTACGATGCAGGGCCTCGGCGACGTGCACGCCCGACAGCCAGGCATCCTCGATACGTCCGCCGCGCAGACCGTCACCGGCCAGTGCCAGGCCATCCTCGCCGAGACGGTGATCGGGCGCCGCCAGCGTAAGGTCCGCGGTGGCGTAGCGCCAGCGATGGGCACCGCTGGCCGTGATCTGGGGCAGAGAGGAACCTGTCGGCAACCGGGTTGCGAGGGCCTTCTGCAGGGCTGCCGTCAGCCTGCTGGCCACGTCCTCGGCGTCGTCCTCGAGATGGCGCTGACTCCATTCGTCCCGGGCCAGCAGCGAAAGCGTCTCGCTCTGGTGCTCGCCCCCGGGCTTGCGATTGTGGCGAACCGCCAGGCGCAGCGGCCCCTGGTCAAAGCGTACCACTGGCCAGTCGGCGTCGATGCCCTCGAGCGTCAGCGCTGTGTCGAAGCGCACCCAGGCACTCCAGCAGGGCAGCATGCGGATCTCACGACAGGCCTTCGCCAGCGCCTCGTCGTGGGGGCGCAGCAGGGGTTCGGCCTGGGCCGCCGGCGCGGTCACCACCACCCGGTCGAAGGGGCCGTAGCTGTCGCCCTGCGGGTCCTCTAGCCACCAGCCGTCCAGGCGATCGGTCAAGCGGGTGACGCGAGTCGCCGCAAACAGCTCATGGGGGGCGGCCAGGTGGCGGGTGATGGCGCTCATGCGTGGAGTGCCGCAGTAACGATGTTGATCGTCGCCTTCCTCATGCCAGGCGCCCGAGGCGTCGACCCGATAGCTGGAGGGCGGCCAGGGCGTGGCCACCCCTGCGGCTTCCCAGCGGTCGACCTCGGCGGCGAAGGCAGCGTCACGCACGCTGAAGTATTGAGCACCCAGGTCGAGGGATTCGTCTCCCTCCCGGCGAGAACTGGCGCGCCCACCGGGTCCTCGGCCCTTGTCGAACAGCACCGCACGGTGACCGTGTCGGCGGAGCTGGCCGGCGCAAGCCAGGCCGCTGAACCCCGCTCCAATGATGGCGACCTGCAGCATCGACGGAAGCCCTCCTCGAGTCTGTGGTGTCAGTATCTTGGATGTAGCGTATAAGTGATGTACAACTTGAGTCAAATGAAGTCCTAGGCTCTGTCCGAAAAGTCGACGAGCGAAGGTTAGACAAGGCAAAAATCGGTGAGAAAGCGCAGTTTACGGGGTGTAAATGAGCATTTTGACCGGGCTGGCGCACCAGCCGATTTTTAACGCCGTATTACCGAGCGCAGGCACTTTTCAGACAAGCCGTAGACCGGCCAGCGCACAACCGACTAGGCTGAAATCAGGCTGGTCGCACGCTGCGGTGGTCGCTGCCGTCAGAGAGGGCCGACGGTATGTGGTCGGGGCCAGGGATCGTTGTGTATTGCGAGAGGACAAGCTATGCGAGTACTGATCACCGGTGGCAGTGGCTTTGTGGGCCAGCGTCTGTGTCGACGCTTGGTGGACGCCGGTCACCGCGTACAGGTGGTCTCCCGCTCACCGGCGCAGGCGGCGAAGGTGCTGCCCGAAGGAGCGGATGTACGGGTCAGCGCGCTGGACTTCGTCGACGCGCCGCCGGGGGTGCTGGTCAACCTGGCAGGCGAGCCCATTGCCGACAAGCGCTGGAGTGACACTCAGAAGGAAAGACTTATCGATTCGCGCATCAACGCCACCAGGGAACTGGTGATGCTGTGCGAACAGCTGTCGCAGACCGCCAAGGCCCCCAGGGTGCTGGTCAGTGGTTCGGCCATGGGCTTCTACGGCGATCAAGGCGGGGGCGAGGATGCGCCGACGGTAACCGAGCAGACAGCGCCCCATGATGAATTTGCCCACCGCCTGTGCAAGCGCTGGGAACAGGCCGCCGCTGGAGTGAAGGACTTCGGCGTGCGCCTGGCGATCCTGCGCACCGGCCTGGTGCTGGATGAAGGCGGCGGCATGCTCAAGAAGCTGCTGCCACCGTTCAAGCTGGGGCTGGGGGGGCGGCTCGGCAAGGGCGATCAGTATATGCCCTGGATCCATCGCGAGGATCTGGTGGAAATGATCCTGTGGTTGATCGAGAAGGAGCACCTGAGCGGGCCCTTCAACGGCAGTGCCCCGGAGCCCGTCACCAACCGCGAGTTCACCGAAGCGATCGGGCGTCACCTGAAGCGCCCGACGCCCTTTCCGGTGCCGGCGATGGTGCTGGAGACCGCCTTCGGCGAGATGTCGCGGCTGCTGCTGACCGGCGCGCGCATGGTGCCGCAGCGCTTCGAGGAGGAGGGCTTCAGCTTTCGCTACCCGACCCTGGACAAGGCGCTGGACGACATTCTTTAAGACGGCGCGAGTTCCGCTGTTCGACACCGGCGGTCGCTACTGCCGGTCGATACCCCAGGCGACTCACGTTACGCCAAGGCCTTGCACCGGACACATCTCGCAAACAGCAGGAGCCCCGCGCTGTCGGTCGCAGCGCGGGGCCACCCTTAGCGGCTGTCGTCGTCGATGGTCACGATCACACGCACGGCGTCCAGGCGCAGGCGGGTGCCTTCGATGGCCTGGTCCAGCGCCTGGCGCTCGTCGCGCAGGGCGGTGATCTCGTCCTCGCGTACCGACGGGTTGCGCTGTGCCAGGGCCTCGAGTCGGGTCAGCTCGTTGTCCAGCGTCTGGCGCATGCGCACCTGGGCGGCCTCGACGATCGTCGGCAGCTCTCGCTGGGCCTCGGCCTCGGCGCTGTCGAGCAGGTCTCGCAGCTGGTCGTGACGACTCTTGATCAGGTCCCGCGCCACCGCCTTCTTGACCTTCTTGAGGTTCTTCGAAAGACCGGTGAAAGACACCTTGTCGGTGAGGTTGGCGCCGGACTCGTCGAGCAGCACCCGCACCGCGGTGGGCGGCAGGAAGCGATTGAGGTGCAGGCGCTTCGGTGCCGGACAGTGGGTGCGGAACACCAGCTCCGCCATCAGCCGGCCGGCAGGGATCGCCGGATGCTTGAGCAGGGCAAGGGCGGTGTTGCCCATGTTGCCGTCGAGGATGCGGCCCATCATCTCGCGCAGCAGCGGGTGTTCCCAGGACAGCCGCTGGACGTCGTCCCGGGCCAGCGCGCGGGAGCGCGAGGTGGTCACGGTGAAGCCTTCCTCGCCCTTCACCAGCCCTGGCAGGCCGTCGAGCATGTGCGAGCCCGGTGACAGCAGGGTCAGGTCGTTGCCAAGTTCGCGACTGTCGACGCCGAAGATGTCCAGCGCCTGGTCGAGGTAGCGTGGCAGGGCGCGGTCCTCGTCGAGTTCGACGATCCCCTGCTTGACCGACTCGACCCGCTCGGGACGGCAGGCGTTGAGCTCCAGCAGGCGATTGCGACCGGCGTCGCGTTCCGCCAGCTTGGCGTCGAACAGCGCGCGGGTCTCGCCGATGACTTCTTCCAGGGCCTCGTCGTCGAGCAGGCTCTCGGCCAGGTCGTCGCCGAAGGCGTCGAACAGGTCATTGCCGATACCGTGCGGCGCACTGAAGGCGTCCATCCCCTCCTGATACCAGCGCAGCAGTTTCTCGCCGGGGCTGCCTTCGAACACCGGCACATGGATCTCGATGGCGTGGCGCTGGCCGATGCGATCGAGACGGCCGATGCGCTGCTCGAGCTGGTCCGGGTGGAGCGGCAGGTCGAACATCACCAGATGACGACAGAACTGGAAGTTGCGGCCTTCGGAGCCGATCTCGGAACACACCAGCACCTGGCAGCCGTCCTCGTCATCGGCGAAGGCGGCGGCGGCACGGTCGCGCTCGACCAGCGACAGGTCCTCGTGGAACACCGGCGCCTGTACTCCGCCGAGCACGCGCAGGCCGTCGGACAGCCCCTGGGCGGTCTCGCGGTCGTGGGCGATCACCAGGACCTTGTCGTCGCCCATCTCGGTCAGCCGTTCGAGCAGCCAGGTCACCCGGGGGTCGAACTGCCACCAGGGTTCGGCGTTGAGCGGATCCTCGGTCAGGGCGCTGTACATGCCGTCCAGATAGACCATCACCTCGGGGTGGTCGAGGCCGGTCTCGATCAGCAGCTCGTCGAGGTAGTCCTCGTCCCGCGCCAGGCGACGCAGCACTCGGCGATAGGACGACGGCAGCTCCAGCTTGTCGACGTGCAGGCGACGTTCAGGGAAGCCGCCGACGTGGCGACGGCTGTTGCGGAACATCACCCGGCCGGTGCCGTGGCGGTCGAGCAGCTGGTCTCGCAGCTGGGCGCTGGCCTGCTGGCGCTGTTCCAGGCTGCATTCGGGGTTGGACAGGGTCGCCAGCAGCGCCTGGCTGTCGCCGTCGTCGGCGACCGCGCCGATGGTGTCCCGGGCGCCGGCATCCAGCGGCCCGTCGACATCGCCCAGGGCGTCGATGGCCTCGGCCACCGCCACATAGCCCTGCTCTTCGGCGCGGAAGGCCTCCAGGTCCGAGTAGCGATCGCGATCGAGCAGGCGCAGCCTGGCAAAGTGGCTGGCCAGCCCCATCTGTTCCGGCGTCGCGGTCAGCAGCAGCACGCCCTCGGTGGCGCCGGACAGGCGCTCGACGCAGGCGTAACCGGGGCCGACCTCGTCCTCGCTCCACTCCAGGTGGTGGGCCTCGTCGACGATCAGCAGGTCCCACTCGCAGGCTTCGGCCTGCTGCTGGCGGTGGGTGTTGGCGAACAGCCAGTCCTGGCTTGCCAGCACCAGCTGGCCGGCCTCGAAGGGATTGGCATCGCCATGGGCCTGGCTCTGCTGTTCGTCGAGCAGGGTCACCGACAGCGAGAAGCGTCGCAGCAATTCCACCAGCCACTGGTGAGTCAGGCTCGCCGGCACCAGGATCAGCGCGCGCTCGACCCGCCCGGTCAGCAGCAGGCGATGCAGGATCAGTCCGGCTTCGATGGTCTTGCCGAGGCCGACTTCATCGGCCAGCAGCACGCGAGGCGCCTGACGCGAGGAGACCTCGTCGGCGATGTACAGCTGATGGGGGATCAGATCGATGCGTGGGCCGGCCAGACCCAGCGCCGGGTTCTGCTCGATGCGATGGTAGTGATGCAGGGTGCGAAAGCGCAGGTCGAACCAGTCGTTGCGATCGACCTGGCCGGTCAGCAGACGATCTCGGGCCTGGTCGAACTGCATGCTGTCGGCCAGCCGGGCCTCCGGCAATTCGCACAGCTCGCCCTTGTCGTCTTCGCCGATATAGACGATCAGGCCATCGATTTCCTTGGTGTCGTCCACCGTCATCTGCCAGCCCTCGGCGGACTGGATGCGATCACCACTGCCGAAGGCGACTCGGGTCAACGGGGCAAGACGGGTACTGTAGGTGCGGGTTTCCTGGCTGGCGCCGAAGAGCACGGTGACGCTGCGCGCGTCGCAGTTCAGGATAGTGCCCAGGCCGAGTTCGGCCTCGCCGTCGCTGATCCAGCGCTGGCCGGGAGAGAAGTCGCTCATGATGCCTCGGGAGATGCGTCGTTACGGTTCGTGGTCGCGGGCCAGGCCCGCCGCCGACAGGGCGCGGTATCTTACAGCAATCTTCAGTCTGGCTTAAGCGCCATCGTCATGCCCGTGATCAGATGTCGCATGGCGGCTGAAACCTTCGCATCGAGGCGTTCCCGAAACGCCCCCGCGCTTGCCGCCGTGCCCGGGCCAGCGATGAGCTCGGCCGTGAGGTGGGGGATTCAGGCTACGTCAGTGCAGGAAAAGACAGGTTGGGCGGGCCGAGGCGGGGTGTCCCCCTCGGCCCTGAGACTGCGGGTGCGGTTCACCTGCAGTATGTGCTCAGGTTGGCAAAGTTTCAGCGCGCCAGCCAGTCGTCCAGCAGAGGCAGGGTCAGCTCCCCCACATGGCGCTCGAGCAGCTTCCCTTCGGCGTCGAACAGCAGTGTCGTGGGTAGCCCGGGAGATTGACTCGCTGCCAGCAGTTGCTGGCGCGGGTCGAGCAGGGGGTAGCGAAAGTCCAGGCCGGCCTCGTCCAGGTAGCGCGCGACCTGAACCAGCGGCTCGCCCTGATTGGCCACGACCACGGTGACGTCGTCGCGTTGGTCGATGTCGGCCAACAACGGCATCTCGCGCCGGCAAGGCGGGCACCAGGTAGCCCATAGATTGATGATCAGCGGCTTGCCGGTGGGGCCGCCTGCCAGCGAGGCCAGTTCGATGGGGGCGCCATCGACGTCTTCCAGGGTCAGCTCTGGCACGCGTTGTGGCGCCGGACTTGCCGACAGCGGCGCCCAGCTGACCAGCGCCAGCCAGGCAAGCGAGGCGACCAGCGTCAGACCCAGGGCACCGAGCAGGGCGCCGAGGCGATCACGCAGTGACCACAGGGTCCACAGGGCGGCGGCGACCAGCCCCCAGACCCCGCTGTAGCCGGGCAGCCACAGTTTGATGATATCCAGCCAGTTGTCCTGATAGGCGGCCCAGTGCGGCAGCACGTGCCCGAGGCGAGCGCCGACCAGCCAGGCCAGCATCAGGCCGTTGAACCAGCGACCGTGGCGGCGGCGGGGCAGGCCCATCAGGAAGGCGCTGGCGGCCAGCAGCAGCAGGGTGACGACGAGGGCGTAGAGACGCGGCAGGCTCACTAGCACCGGACCGATGGCGATGGCATCCATGGATGGGGCGAACTCCATTGGGGAAACGCGAAAGCACGAAAATGCGCAGGCGAGCAGGTACACTTGGTGGGCTCGATCCGGCAAGGCTACTGCGCCCGATGCGCGCTGTCATCTCGAGCCGCCTGCCGGGCCATCGGTTTTCGAGCCATCTCTCTGATCAGGATCTGTGATGTCACCACCCAAGACCTTCGACCCCCTGCGCGCCCTGGCCATCGGCAGCCAGGCCCTCGGCTTCGTGATGATCTTTGTGCTCGGCACCACCCTGGACCACCCGCGCCCGTGGCAGGGGCTCACCCTGGGGCTGATGCTGGTGGTGGCGTTGGTAGTAGCGATCGTCCGGCGCTACCGCAACAACCGCCTGCAGAAGTTCCGTGACGAACGGCGCCAGCGGCTGTTGGGTGATGATGAGGGCGATGACGAGGGGGACGAGGGACATGACTGACCAACAGCGTCAGGCCCGGACCTCTCGGGTCGATGAGGCGCAGCGGGCCGGATCGATGGCGGTAAGCCTCAGCCAGTGCCCCTCCGGCATCCGGCACAGCACCACCCGAAAGGCGCACTGACGCGAGGTGCTGTTGTCTCCCTCCCAGCTCTGTACAAAGCCGCACTCGTGTCCGCAGTCTTCCAGGCGTCGACGCAGCGCAGGAAAGCTGGCGGCGTCGACCTCGAGATTCAGTGTTCTCGGCGGCGTCGGGGTGTGGCTCGCCAGCAACATCAGCACCTGGGTGTTCTCGCCGCCCCCCAATTCCAGGGTCACCCCAGTGTCGCTGGCGACCAGCACCCGAAGGCCCAGTGTCGTCTCGAAGAACCGACGCATTCCCGCCAGGTCGCTGACCTCCAGGGCGCCCGGCTCCAGACTGAGATGCTGCATGACATGCCTCCGTGGGATCATGTGTCGGATTCAGTCTGGCGCCGAAGCCGCCGGTTTTCCCTTCAAGCCTGTTTATGGCCTCTATCGCCTGGCGCTATGGGCGTGGCGATTGGCCGCTTGCGGGTGCCTCCTTGCAGCCCTTTCCAGGGCGTCTTGTCCAACTTCCTTTTCGTACAAGTGGACGACGTCTTCGTCGACAGGTCGCCCTGCCTGAGTATGACGAATCGGCGGCAATGACGTGACCGCTGCATGACAGCCAACCCCAACTCCTTGTTTTTTATACCTCTGGCGAGGTAATGCCGGAGCGCTTGCTCCGTGTGCAGGGAAATTTGTCATCTCAATGACATTGTCTAGACAACTGGCCTTCATCTTTGATGTCCAGACTGGCGCCATTCCTAGAGGAGAGGCGTCATGTCCATTCCCACCATCATCGTCGAGCGGCTCAACAAGAACTTCGGCCATAGCCGAGTGCTCGAGGATGTCAGTTTCGAGATCACCCCGGGGGAGATCGTTGCGCTGATCGGCCCATCCGGCTCCGGCAAGTCCACCCTGATGCGTCATCTGGTCGGACTGACCTGCTGCAACCGTGATCGCGGTGGCCGAGTCAGCCTGCTGGGGCGCGAGATCCAGGCCAGCGGTCGCCTTCGCCGGGCCAGCCGTGGCCAGCGCTGCCGGGTCGGCTACATCTTCCAGCAGTTCAACCTGGTCAATCGCCTCAGCGTGCTGACCAATGTGCTGATTGGCCAGCTCGGGCGCATGCCGCGGGCGCGGGCGCTGCTCGGTCGTTTCAGCGACGAGGAACGCCAACGGGCCCTCAAGTGCCTGGCTCGGGTCGGCCTCGAGGGCATGGCCTACCAGCGTGCCAACACCCTTTCCGGCGGTCAGCAGCAGCGGGTGGCCATCGCCCGGGTGCTGATGCAGGACGCCGACGTCATCCTCGCCGACGAGCCCATCGCCTCGCTGGACCCGCGCAGCGCCCGGGAGGTGATGGAGATCCTCGAGCGGATTCACGCCGAGGATGGCCGCACCGTGGTCATCACCCTGCATCAGGTCGATATCGCCCGGCGCTACTGCCACCGGGCCATCGCGCTCAAGGATGGGCGCCTGTACTTCGACGGCAAGACCTCCGAGCTGACCGACGCACGCCTCAAGACCCTGTACGAGAACGCCGGCCTCGACGAGCTGCGTGCCGGCAGTCAACCCGACCTGCCGTCACCGCTGCGTGAGCCGAGCTACACCCAGGCCCAGACGGCTGTGTCGGCGCAGGTCGTCCATAGCTGAGCCACCACATCCTGCGACACCTGTTCCCACAACGACCGATAACCTTCAGGAGAATCCCATGTCTCTCGCATCCTTTCGTCGCCTGTCGCTGCCATTGATCGCCGGTATCGGCCTCGCCGCCAGTGCCCAGCTGGCCGCCGCCGAGACCGAGACCCTCAAGTTCGGCATCATCTCCACCGAGGCCAGCCAGAATCTGGCGCCGCTGTGGGACCCGTTCCTGGCCGATATGTCCGAGCAGATCGGCATGGAGGTCGAGCCCTTCTTCGCCACCGACTACGCCGCGGTCATCCAGGCCATGCGCTTTGATCAGATCGACCTGGCCTGGTACGGCAACAAGTCGGCCATGGAAGCCGTCGATCGTGCCGACGGCGAGATCTTCGCCCAGACCGTGGCGGCCAACGGAGCCCCGGGCTACTGGAGTCTGATGATCACCCACAAGGACAGCGACATCGAAAGCGTCGATGACGTCCTGGCCAACGCCTCCGAGCTGGTGTTCGGCAACGGCGATCCCAACTCCACCTCCGGCTATCTGGTGCCGGGCTACTACGTCTTCGCCAAGAACGGTGTCGACGCCTCGTCAGCCTTCAAGCGCACCCTGAACTCCAGCCACGAGACCAACGCCCTGGCGGTGGCCAATCAGCAGGTCGACGTGGCCACCTTCAATACCGAAGGCATGGAGCGTCTGGAAGTGACCGCGCCGGACAAGGCCGAGCAGCTGCGGGTGATCTGGAAGTCGCCGCTGATCCCGTCCGACCCGCTGGTGTGGCGCGGCGACCTGGACGACGCCACCAAGGAAAAGCTGCGTGAGTTCTTCCTGAACTACGGCGATGACGCCGAAGAGCAGCAGATTCTCGAGCCGCTGCAGTGGTCTGGCTTCGATGCCTCCGACAACGACCAGCTGTTGCCGATCCGTCAGCTGGCGCTGTTCAAGGAGCGCTCCGAGGTGGCAAAGGACGAAAGCCTGGACGAAGGCGATCGCGAGGCCCGACTGGCCGAGATCGACAGCCAGCTCGACGATCTCGACGCGCGCATGAAGGAAGTGCAGGCCGCCGAGGCGATGCCCGAGGATGCCGCCACCAACGCCGGCTGATGTGACGCCAGGCCGCGCCGGGACGAAGGCCCGGCGCGGCCTGGACCGCTCACGCTGTCACCGCTTTCTCAAGTTCCCCCAGGAAAACGCATGACCACCCAGACACAACTTTCCGGCATCAGCCTGCCGCCCAAGCGTAGCTGGACCACCCTGGCGCTGTGGGGCGTCGGCCTGGCGGTGCTGGCCTGGTCCTGGCAGGGCGTCGAGATGCGCCCGAGCCTGCTGGTGACCAACGCCGACAATATGGCGACCCTGGCCGGCGACTTCTTTCCCCCGGCCTTCGGCAACCTCGGCCACTACATCGAGCAGATGCTGGTGACCATCCAGATCGCCATCTGGGGCACCCTGCTGGCCATCCTGGTCGCCATTCCTGCGAGCCTTCTGTGCTCCGAGAATCTGGTGCCCTGGTGGGTCTACCAGCCGGTGCGCCGACTGATGGACGCCACCCGTGCCATCAACGAGCTGGTATTCGCCATGCTGTTCGTGGTGGCGGTGGGGCTTGGGCCTTTCGCCGGAACCCTGGCGCTGTTCATCCACACCACCGGGGTGCTGGCCAAGCTGTTTTCCGAAGCGGTGGAAGCCGCCGAGGCCGGGCCCATGGAAGGCATTCGGGTCACCGGAGCAGGGCGCATCGAGGAGATCGTGTTCGGTCTGATTCCCCAGGTGCTGCCGCTGTGGATCTCGGTGAGCCTGTATCGCTTCGAGTCCAACATCCGCTCGGCCACGGTGCTCGGCATGGTCGGTGGCGGCGGTATCGGGGTGGCGCTGTGGGAGACCATGCGCGGATTCCAGTACGCCGAGACGGCCACCATCATGCTGGTGATCATCATCGCCGTGACGGCGCTGGACATGGCCTCGCAGTTCGTACGCAAGCGCTTCATCTAGGCTGACACAGCAGAGCCGAGTAAGCAGACCAGAACGGCTGGTCTGCCGGTGGCTTCGGCCACCACCCGATACCTTCTTTTTTGGAGCGAAGATGTCTAGACAAGTGACCGAGGCAGGCAGCCCGCCGCGCTATCGCCAGTTGGCCGATGTCCTCTCGCGCGAAGTCCGGGCGCAGTACTCTCCCGGCGATCTGCTGCCCAGCGAAGCGGCGCTGTCCAGGCGCTTCGGCGTCAACCGCCACACCGTACGCCGGGCGCTGGACGAACTGGTGGCCGCCGGCATGGTGACCCGTCACCAGGGCCGTGGCACCCAGGTGGTGGACCGCCGCCTGGACTATGCGGTCAACGCCGCCAGCAAGGTCACCCACAACCTGGCGGAACTGGGCCTGGCCACCGAGACCTGCTGCCTGACCCAGGGCCTGGCGGTGCCGCCGGAGGCCATCGCCCAGCGCTTTGCGCGTGGGCCGGGCGAGAGCCTTCTGTGTGTCGACACCATGCGCCATGTCGACCGGGCCCCGCTGTTGCGGCTGCGCCACTGGTTCGACCCCGAACGGGTGCCGGGCTGGCTAGATCGCTATCGCGGTGGTTCGACCCGGGCGCTGCTGGACCAGCACTACGGGCTGCGCCTGAGGCGCTCCCGGGTGCGCCTGGAAGCGGTCCAGGCCGACGCCGACGACAGCCGCATGCTGCAGTGCGCCCGCCTGGCGCCGCTGGTGGTGCTGACCAGTGACAACGTCGACGCCGATGGTCGTCTGGTGGAGATCTCCGTCAGTCGGGCACGGGCCGATCGGCTGGCCTATCACTTCGACTTTCCCGCGGACGAGCGTCCGCAGTCCCACGACGACGAGGGCTTCTCATGACACCGACCATGACCCCGACGCAACGTCATCGCCTGCTCGCGTTGACTCCTTTCGACCGTCTTGCGCAAGGCTGGCAGTCCCTGGGCATCCAGGCGAGCCACCGCTGCGTGCGTGGCCCCGAGACCGGCATGGCGATGGTCCGTGGCCGCATGGGCGGCAGTGGATCGGCCTTCAACCTGGGCGAGATGACCCTGACCCGGGCCAGCGTCGCCCTCGATGACGGCACCCTTGGCCATGGCTGGGTGCGTGGTCGCGACAAGGCCCACGCCGAGCTGATCGCCCTGGTCGACGCCTGCGCTCACCACGACCACTGGGCCAGGCGTATCGACAGCGAACTGATGGCACCGCTCGAGCAGGCACTCGATGAGCAGCGCAACCAGGCCTCGCAGACCGCCGCCGCCACCCGCGTCGACTTCTTCACCATGGTAAGGGGCGAATGAACATGACCCAGCAGACCTCCGAGGCCGTCCGGCCCCACGACTGGCCGGGACTCGTCGATCCCGTTCACGACAGCCAGCGGCTGTTTCGTCAGCTGCTCAGCGCCATGTCCGAGCCCGGCACTCTGACCGAGCTTGTCTTGCCGGAGCTGCCGGCCGGCGCGGCGATCTCGCCCGCCGCCTGGGGCGCGCTGCTGGCACTGTGCGACCTCGATACCCGGGTGTGGGTGGACCAGGAGCTGGCTGGCGCCAACCTTGCCGCCGCCCTGGCCTTCCACACCGGGGCGCGACTGACCGACGACCCGGCCCAGGCCGACTTCGCCCTGGTGACCCCCGACACCCTGTCCCGGGAGGACGGCTTCGCGCTGGGCTCGGACGCCTGGCCCGATCGCAGCACCACGCTGATCGTGACGGTCGAGGCACTTGCGCAGGGCGAGGACTGGTGGTTATCCGGTCCCGGGGTACCCGGTCAGCGCGGCCTTGCGCTGGGTAACGCCGAGCGCGTGCTGCCGTTGATGCGTGTGCTCGCCGCCAATCGTGCCCACTTCCCCCGGGGGCTGGACGCCTTTATCAGCAGCGGGACGCGACTCACTGCCATCGCCCGCAGCACCCGTCTGTCGGGAGCTGGCTTGTCCGGAGCTGGATTGGCGGAAACAGACGACGCCGAACATCAAGAGGAGACCGCCTGATGTATGTCGCCGTGAAAGGAGGCGAGAAGGCCATCGCCAATGCCCATCGCTGGATGGCCGATCGTCGTCGTGGAGAGCGCGACCAGCGCGAACTCGAGGTGTCCCAGGTCCAGCAACAGCTGGGGCTGGCGGTGGACAGGGTGATGGCCGAGGCCTCGCTGTACGATCCCGAGCTCGCCGCCCTGGCGCTCAAGCAGGCCAGCGGCGACACCGTCGAGGCGGTGTTTCTGCTGCGCGCCTATCGCACCACCTTGCCGAGGCTGGCCGAGACCCTGCCGGTGGATACCGGCGCCATGTGCATAGAGCGTCGCATCAGCGCCACCTTCAAGGACGTGCCCGGCGGCCAGGTGCTGGGCCCGACCTACGACTACACCCACCGGCTGCTCGACTTCATGCTGCTGGCCGGCGAGGAGGTCGAGAACGCCACACCGGCGCCGCCGCGTGCCGAGGAAGGTCTCGAGGCCTGCCCCCAGATCCTCGACTGTCTCAACCATGAAGGCCTGATCGAGCGGGAAGAGGACGATGGCAGCGAGCCCTACGACATCACCCGCGATCCCCCCGACTTTCCGGTGGATCGCGCCACCCGGCTGCAGATGCTGGCGCGTGGCGACGAGGGCTACCTGCTGGCGCTGGGCTATTCGACCCAGCGGGGCTACGGGCGCAACCACCCCTTCGCCGGCGAGATCCGCCAGGGTGCGGTGGAGGTCGAGATCGAGGTCGAGGGCTTCGACGGACCGGTGTGCGTCGGCGAGATCGCCATGAGCGAGTGCCAGATGATCAACCAGTTCGCCGGCAGCGGTGACACCGCCCCCCAGTTCACCCGGGGCTACGGCCTGGCCTTCGGCCGCAACGAGCGCAAGACCATGGCCATGGCGCTGGTCGACCGCGCCCTGCGCGCCGATGAGCTTGGCGAGCCGATCCAGAGCCCGGCCCAGCAGGCCGAGTTCGTGCTGGCCCACGCCGACAGCGTCGAGGCCTCGGGCTTCGTCTCGCACCTGAAGCTGCCGCACTACGTCGACTTCCAGTCGGAGCTTGAGCTGATTCGCCGCCTGCGTCGTGAGCACGCCGAGCGTACCGCCGCCACGGCCGAGGCCGTGTCCGACACCCAAGCCGCCAGCGCACGTCCTGCACCAGGCGATGGCGACAAGGCCGATCCCGAAAAAGCCCAGACCGCGAACGCCCAGGCCAAGAACGTCCAGGAGAACGTCCGATGAACACCGCCATCGACAGCGGCTACAACTTCGCCTACCTGGACGAGCAGACCAAGCGCATGATCCGTCGCGCCCTGCTCAAGGCGGTGGCGATCCCCGGCTACCAGGTGCCCTTCGGCGGGCGCGAGATGCCGATGCCCTACGGCTGGGGCACCGGTGGCATGCAGCTGACCGCCAGCGTGCTGGGCGCCGACGACACCCTCAAGGTGATCGACCAGGGCGCCGACGACACCACCAACGCGGTCAGCATCCGCGCCTTCTTCGAGCGCGTCGCCGGGGTCGAGACCACCACCGCCACGGCAGAGGCCAGCGTGATCCAGACCCGTCACCGGATTCCCGAGAAGACCCTGCGCGCCGACCAGATCCTGATCTTCCAGGTGCCGATCCCCGAGCCGCTGCGCTTTATCGAGCCCAGCGAGGAGGAGACCCGGGTCATGCACGCCCTCGAGGAGTACGGGGTGATGCACGTCAAGCTCTACGAGGACATCGCCCACCACGGCCATATCGCCACTACCTACGCCTACCCGGTGAAGGTCGACGGACGCTACGTGATGGACCCCTCGCCGATTCCCAAGTTCGACAACCCCAAGCTGCACATGAGCGAGGCGCTGATGCTGTTCGGCGCCGGCCGCGAGAAGCGCCTCTACGCGATTCCGCCACACACCCGGGTGGAGAGCCTCGACTTCGAGGACCACCCCTTCGAGATCCAGGCCTGGGACGAGCCCTGCGCCATCTGCGGGGCCACCGACAGCTACCTGGACGAGGTCATCATCGATGATCAGGGCGCACGCATGTTCGTGTGCTCGGATACCGACTACTGCAACTCCCGCAGCGAGGAGAAGGCATGAAGCGCCCACAGCTTGAACGTCCCGCCCTGCTCGAGGCCCGCGCCATCCAGCGCCTGTACGGCCCCGGCAAGGGCTGCGAGGAGATCGATTTCACCCTGCACCAGGGCGAGGTGCTGGGCATCGTCGGCGAGTCCGGCTCGGGCAAGTCGACCCTGTTGCGGGTGCTCTCCGGGCTCGAGGCGCCGGATCGCGGTCAGGTGGTCTATCACGCCGGGGAAGCCGGCTCGGTCGGCGGCTCCCCCGGCAAGGACGAGGCGCTCGACCTCTACGCCATCAGCGAGGCACGCCGCCGCGCCCTGCTGCGCATGGAGTGGGGCCTGGTCCATCAGAACCCCCGGGACGGCCTGCGCCTGGGCGTCTCCGCCGGGGCCAACGTCGGTGAACGACTGATGGCGCTGGGCCAGCGTCACTATGGCGAACTGCGCGCCGCCGGACAGGACTGGATGGGCCGGGTCGAGCTCGACCCCGCGCGCATCGACGACGCGCCCCAGACCTTTTCCGGTGGCATGCAGCAGCGCCTGCAGATCGCCCGCACCCTGGTGACCCAGCCGAGGCTGGTGTTCATGGACGAGCCCACCGGCGGCCTCGACGTCTCGGTCCAGGCGCGGCTTCTGGACATGCTGCGCACCCTGACCCGGGAGCTCGGCCTGTCGGTGATCCTGGTCACCCACGACCTGGCGGTGGCCAGGCTGCTGGCCCACCGCCTGATGGTGATGCGCCGGGGCAGGGTGGTGGAGGCCGGGCTGACCGATCAGATCCTCGACGATCCACAGCATCCCTACACCCAGCTGCTGGTGTCCTCGGTGCTGACGCCATGAATTCGCTTGCTCAGGAGTCCAAGATGACGTCCCCCTTTCTTACCGCCCGGCGGCTCGACAAGACCTTCGTGCTGCACGCCCAGGGCGGCCAGGCGCTGCCGGTGATGCGCGGTCTCGATCTGTCCCTGTCGCCGGGCGAGTGCCTGGTGCTGGCCGGGCGCAGCGGCATCGGCAAGAGCACCCTGTTGAAGATGGTCAACGGCAATTACCGGGTCAGCGGCGGGCAGCTGACGCTGCACTTCGAAGATGGCGAGCTGGAGCTGTCGGCGCTGCCGGCCCATGCCTGGCACCTGCTGCGGCGCGACGTGATCGGTTACGTCAGCCAGTTTCTGCGGGTGGTGCCCCGGGTCTCGGCCCGGGAGGTGGTGATGGAGCCGCTGCTGGCCCGGGGCTGTGACGTGTCCGAGGCCCGCGCCCGTGCCGAGGCCCTGCTGGCGCGGCTCAACCTGCCCGAGCGGCTGTGGGAGCTGGCGCCAGGCACCTTCTCCGGCGGTGAGCAGCAGCGGGTCAATATCGCCCGTGGCTTTATCGCCGAACACCCGCTGTTGCTGCTCGACGAGCCCACGGCGTCGCTGGACGCCGCCAACCGCGAGGTGGTGGTGCAGTTGATCGAGGAGGCCAAGGCCCGTGGCACCGCCATGCTCGGCATCTTCCACGACGAGGAGGTGCGCGAGCGGGTCGCCGATCGCCTGCTTGAGCTGGAAGGGCATATGCTGCTTGGTGGCACCGACGCTGACCGCACCGCGTCAGACCATACCTCATTTCGTCAGACCGACTCCGGGGAGTCCCTTTCATGAACCAGGATCAGATTCTGACCAACGCCAGGCTGGTGCTCGACGACGAGGTGGTGCACGGCAGCCTGGTGATCAAGGACGGCGTGATCAAGGCGCTGGAACGTGGCCCGGTGTCGCTCCCGGGGGTGACCGACTGCCAGGGCGATATCCTGATGCCCGGCATGATCGAGCTGCACACCGACAATATGGAAAAGTACTTCCAGCCAAGGCCCAAGGTGTCCTGGCCGGGCCGCCAGGCGGCGCTGGCCCACGACGCCCAGATGGCCGCCAGCGGCATCACCACGGTGTTCGACGCAGTGTCGATCGGTGACGTCGACGAGCAGAGCATGCGCCACGGGGCCCTCGACGAGATGGTCTCCTCGCTGGCTGCGATCAACGACAACGGCATGGCCCGGGTCGACCACCGTCTGCACCTGCGCTGCGAGGTGTGCCACCCGGATACTCTGGCGCGTTTCAAGAGCTTCATGGACTCGCCGCTGCTGGGGCTGGTGTCGCTGATGGATCACTCGCCGGGCCAGCGCCAGTTCGCCAGCCTTGACGCCTACCGGGTCTACTACCAGGGCAAGTACGGCCTGGACGATGCCAGCCTCGAGGCCTTTATCGAGAAGCAGCTGGCCAACAGCGCCGCCTATTCCAGCGCCCACCGTCGCGCCATCGCCGAGCTGTGCAGCGAGCGCGGCCTGGCCCTGGCCAGCCATGACGACGCCACCGTCGCCCACGTGGCGGAAAGCCTCGAGTACGGCACCCGGGTAGCGGAGTTCCCCACCACCCGGGAGGCCGCCGAGGCCTCCCATCGTCACGGCATGGCGGTGATGATGGGCGCCCCCAACGTGGTCCGCGGCGGCTCCCACTCCGGCAATATCGCCGCGGCCGAGCTGGTGCGCCTGGGCGTGCTCGACATCCTGTCCTCCGACTACTACCCGGCGGCGCTGCTCGATGCGGTATTTCGTATCGCCGCCATGGAGGACGGCTACGACCTGCCCCGCGCGGTGGCCACGGCCTCGCGTAGGCCGGCCGAGGCCGTGGGCCTGGACGATCGCGGGCGTATCGCTCAGGGGCTGCGCGCCGATCTGGTGCGGGTGCGCGAGGTCGACGGCCATCCGCTGGTCCAGCGCGTGTGGTGCGCGGGCAGGCAGGTGCACTGATGCTGGTCTACCTGATCGGCGCCAGCGGCGTGGGCAAGGACAGCCTGCTCGACGCCGTGCGAAAGCGGCGCCCGGACCTGCTGGTGGCGCACCGCTACATCACCCGGCCAAGCGGCGTCGGCGAGGACTCGGTGGCGCTGTCGCCGGCCGAGTTCGAGGCCCGGCGGGCACGCGGCCTGTTCTGCCTTGACTGGGTCGCCCACGGGCTTCACTACGGCGTTGGCATCGAGGTGGAGGCCTGGCTCGCGGCCGGGGCCACGGTGCTGCTCAACGGCAGTCGTCGCGAGCTCGCGGCCGCCCGCGCGCGCTTCGGCGAGCGCCTCACGCCGGTGGTGGTGACCGCCCCGCCCGGGGTGCTGCGTGAGCGGCTCGCCAGGCGCGGGCGCGAGAGCGTCGATCAGATCGAGGCGCGCCTTGCGCGCCACGCCGAGGTGGAGGCCGAACTCGAGCGCTGCCATCCGGCACTGGATCGCGTCGACAACGGTGGCAGCCTGGACGAGAGCGTCCGGGCGCTGGAGGCGATCATCGCCTCCCGCCACTGACGGAGCCGGCGTCGAGCCTGTCGGCGCCGGCCTTGTGTCGATCGCCGACTACAGCGGCAGTGCGTACCACCTCACCAGCGCAAGCGGCTTGTGCCCCTTGCTTCAGCTCGGAGACTTCCATGGAGTTTCGCTTCAACGGCACCGGAGACAGCGCCCAGGTGCCTCGCTTCGGCTGCGACTGTCGCGCCTGCACTCGGGCCAGGGTGTTCACCAGCCATCAGCGTGGCCCCTGCTGCGCCGAGCTGAGCGTGGACGGCCGGCGCTACCTGCTCGACGCCGGGCGCATGGACCTGGCCCATAGCTGCGAGCTGGAGCGTCCCGCCGCCTTCTTCGTCACCCACTACCACGCCGACCATGTGCAGGGGCTGTTTCACCTGCGCTGGGGGACCGGCACGTCGATCCCGGTCTACGGCCCCAAGGACCCCAACGGCTGCGCCGATCTCTATCGCAACAGCGGCATCCTCGACTTTCAGCCGGGGCTCAAGCCGTTCAAGCCGCTGGACTTCGACGGGCTGACGGTGACCCCGGTGCCGCTCAATCACAGCAAGCCGACCCTCGGTTACTGCCTGGATGATGGCGGCACCCGCCTGGCCTACCTGACCGACACCCAGGGCTTGCCCGGCGCCACCGAGCGCTTTCTGCGCCAGTGGGACGCCGACGTCGTCGTGCTCGACGCCTGCCACCCGGCCAGCCAGCTCGAGACGCGCAACCACAACAGCATCACCCAGGCGCTGGAGATCATCACCCGGCTCGACCCGCCCCGGGCCTATCTCACCCACATCAGCCATGAACTGGACGCCGAGCGTCTGGACCAGCCGACCCCCTTGCCGCCCAAGGTGCGCATCGCCCGGGATGGCGAGACGTTGGAGGACTGGGATCGCCTGGACGCCGTCTGCTAGGGCTTGCAGGAAAAGTGTCTGCGCTCGGTAATACGGCATTAAAAATCGGCTGGTGCGACAGTCCGGTCAAAGTGCTCATTTACGCCTCGTAAACTGCGCTGTCTCACCGATTTTTGCCTTGTCTAACCATCGCTCGCCGGCTTTTCGTACTAAGCCCAGGCAAGGCGTTGCTCCAGTTGCGGCCTTGGCTTCCTTCATGCTGACTTATCTGCGAGAGCACCCCTGATCATGTCCGATATCCCCACGCCGTCTGTGTCTGACGGCTCCTTATCTTGTGACTCGCCCAGTGGCTCACCCAGAGACTCATCCAGCGCGCTGGCCCAGCCGACGTCCCCGCGTCTTTCCGAGCGGCCCAACGTCGCTACCGACGCTCGCCTGCACCACAGTGAGCTTGGGCGCTTCACCGAGGTCGGCAGTCGCTGCGTTTTCAACCATGTCAGTCTCGGCGACTACAGCTATATCGAGCGTGACGGCGACGTCATGTTCGCTACCATCGGCAAGTTCACCTCCATCGCCGCCAGCGTGCGCATCAACCCGAGCAACCACCCTTGGTGGCGGCCGACCCTGCACCACTTCAGCTATCGCCCCGGCAAGTTCGGCTTCAGCGACGAGGCCCTCGACGGCGAAGTATTCGCCTGGCGCGAGGCCGACCGGGTGGTTATCGGCCACGACGTCTGGATCGGCCACGGCGCCATCGTGCTGCCCGGCGTGACCATCGGTCACGGCGCCATCGTCGGCGCCGGCAGCGTGGTGACCAGAGACGTGCCGGCCTACCACATCGTGGTGGGCAACCCCGCCCGGGTGCTCAGGCCACGCTTCGACGACCCCACCATCGCCGAGCGCCTCGAGCGCCTGGCCTGGTGGGACTGGCCGGACGAGCGTATCAAGGCCCATCTGAAGGGCTTTCAAGGCAACGTCGAGGACTTTCTGGCCGAGGCGGAGCGGGGGACATCCAGGTAGGGACAAGAGGGGCAGGCGGTGTGGGGGAGGCTTCATGACCCCTAGTCGGTTGGACATTGACGTTATAGGGCGCCGACATACGCCAGCGACTTTGCTGAATTGAAACGATTGATGACGCTTTGATGGCAGCGTTGTGAATCGCCGCCTAGCTTTCCTGAATCGTCGGGGGGAGCGCTCGAGCAGTGGCCAGGGCTCGCAGATTCTCTCCGGCTCTGTCGGCGACCGACCCTGCTCAGGAGTGCCCCTTTTGATCCACCGCCTCTTTTCCCCAGTGCAGCGCCCCCCGACCCTGACGGAGGCGCTGGTATCGCTGATCGCCCTGGTGGTCGGCATCGGCGTATCCATCGTCGTCTACGGGCTCGATCCGCAGATTCCCATGTTGCTGGGGGTGATCGTGGCAAGTCTGGTGGCGCTGCGCTGCGGCTACCGCTGGGACGATATCCAGGAAGGCATGGTGCGAGGCATCCACAACGCCCTGCCGGCGCTGATCATCCTGATGGTGGTGGGGGTACTGATCGGGGTGTGGATTCAGGCCGGGGTGGTGCCGACGCTGATTTCCTATGGCCTCAAGCTGCTGTCGCCGACGATCTTCCTGCCGGCGGCGGTGGTCATCTGCGCCATCTCGTCGCTGGCGACCGGGTCGAGCTGGGGCACCTCCGGCACCCTGGGGGTGGCGCTGATGGGGATCGGCGGCTCGCTGGGGATTCCGCTGCCGCTGGTGGCCGGGGCGGTGCTGTCCGGGGCCTACTTCGGCGACAAGATGTCGCCTCTGTCGGATACCACCAACCTGGCACCGGCCATGGCCGGTACCGACCTGTTCACCCATATCAAGCACATGTCCTACACCACCGGGGTCAGCATTGGCCTGACCCTGGTGATCGAGATGGCGCTGAGTCTTTACTACTCGGGCACGTCCGGCGGGCTCGAGCGGGTCGAGGTGATGCAGCAGACCCTGGCGGCGCACTACGTCATCAACCCGGTGCTGCTGCTGCCGCCCTTGCTGGTGCTGTTCGTATCCTACAAGCGGCTGCCGGCGATACCCGGCATCACCCTGGGGGTCATCGCCGGTGGTCTCTGTGCGCTGGGCATGCAGGGGGCCGACTACGCTGAACTGATGCAGGTGGCCTTTGGTGGCGTGACCTCCGATACCGGTGTCGAGGCGGTGGACAGCCTGCTTAGTCGCGGCGGCCTGAACTCGATGTTCTACACCATCAGCCTGGTCATCGTGGCGATGATGTTCGGTGGGGTCATGGAGCGTACCCAGCAGCTCAGGACCATCGCCGAGACTATTCTGAAGGCGGCAAGGACCCGGGGCTCGCTGATCCTGTCCACGGTGCTGACGTCGATCGGCGCCAATGTGGTGCTGTGCGATCAGTACATGGCTATCGTCATGGGCGCACGCACCTACGCCGAGGCCTACCGAGAGCGGGGACTGGCGCCGGAGAACCTGTCCCGGGCGGTGGAGGATTCGGCCACCGTCACCGCCAATCTGGTGCCCTGGAACTCTGGCGGCGCCTACCAGGCGGCGACGCTGGGGGTCGCGACGATTGCCTATCTGCCGTTCAACTTCTTCTGCTGGCTGTCGCCGCTGGTCACCGTGCTCTACGGCTACACCGGCTGGACGATCAAGCCGCTGGCAGCACCCGAGGACGACGCCACGCCAGCGGTACCAGGCGCCAAGGAGTGAAGACAGCGCCAAGGGAGCGGTAGCGCGGCCGCCCGGCGAGAGGGGAGGCGGGACGGGGTTATCCAGTGACCGCCTCCATTGCCGCCGGTACGTCAAGGATCAGTGGCTGATCATCCAGGGGCGCGCAGACGGAAAGGTCTTGTGACCGTCGGCGGTGTAGAACAGCCTGGGCTTGTCTCGCGGTCGATGCCGGCAGCCGCCGTCCTGCTCGCTTGCGTGGTTGCCGTGGCGTGGCTCATGGGCCGCGCGTTCATTTCTGTCCATGGCCTGACGACGCTCCGGCGCCATGTCGAGCAGCCCCGGTGACACCAGCAACACCCTTGGTGCCAGGTCGCCGCACTCTGGGCAGGGCTGGGTATCGCCGCTGGCATCCATCGCGACCAGTTCATGAAACAGACCGTGCGCAGGGCACTTGTAGTCGTAGACGGGCATCTGTCAGCTCCTCCTCAATGGTCCTTGTCCGATGTCTGGTCCGAGGCCTTGTCGGGCGCCAGCGGCAGGTCCTTGCCGTCGACCTGCTTCGTCGGGCCATCGGCACCGGGCTTGATGTCGAAGTCGAAGATATCGGTGGGTAGCCAGAGCGTGGCGCAGGCGTTGGGCACGTCCACCACGCCGCTGATGTGGCCCTGGGCCGGCGCGCAGCCGAGCAACGAATAGGCCTGGGAGCGGCTGTAGCCGAACTTGGTCAGGTATTCGATTGCGTTGAGGCAGGCCTGACGGTAGGCGATGTGAACGTCGAGGTAGTGCTGCTTGCCCTGCTCGTCGACGGAGATTCCCTCGAAGATCAGGTAGTCGTCGTAGCGCGGAGCGATCTTCGACGGCTTGAAGATGGGGTTCCTGATGCCGTACTTGGCCATGCCGTCCTTGATCAGCTTGACCCTCAGGTGAATCCAGCCGGCCATCTCGATGGCGCCGCAGAAGGTGATTTCTCCATCACCCTGGCTGAAGTGCAGGTCGCCCACCGACAGTCCCGCATCCTTGACGTAGACCGGGAAGTACACCGTCGAGCCGCGAGACAGGTCCTTGATATCGCAGTTGCCGCCGTGCTCGCGTGGTGGCACCGTGCGGGCACCCTCGGCGGCGGCGCGGTCGCGGGCATCACCGTTTAGCTTTCCCATATGGGCGGTGTCGGCGTAGGGCAGGTTGACCAGGCCCGGCACACGGTCAGGGTCGCTGTCGTAGAGCGTCTTTTCGCGTCGGTTCCACTCCTCGAGCAGGGACCGGGACGGCAGGGTGCCGATCAGGCCGGGATGGATGAGTCCGGCGAACTCGACGCCAGGAATGTGGCGAGAAGAGGTCATCATGCCGTTGAAGTCCCAGATCGACTTCTGGGCCTGGGGGAAGTGCTCGGTCAGGAAACCGCCGCCGTTCTGCTTGGAGAAGAAGCCGTTGAAGCCCCACTGGCTGTCGCCAAAGGCACCGATGTCGAGGATGTCGACCACCAGCAGGTCGCCGGGCTCGGCCCCTTCGACGCCCACCGGACCCGACAGAAAGTGCACCTGGGAAAGGTCCACGTCGCGCACGTCCTCGGCGCTGTCGTCGTTGTGGATCTGGCCTCCGGTCCAGTCGTGACACTCGATGATGAAGTCGTCGCCAGGCTTGACCATGGCGGCCATGGGGATGTCCGGATGCCAGCGGTTGTGCACCTGGGCGTTGTCGTAGGGGGATTGGTGCAGATCGATCTTGATAAGAGTATCGGCCATGATGCGCGTGCTCCCGTGAAGACGATAAACGAGTGACCCCGTGGTCGACCCGTGACTTCACTATCGGAAACATTTGCTCGACTCACCATGAGGTGGGCCAGGTGATGCCTGGATTGTCACGTCTGTGGCTTCGGGAGGTATGCCGGAAAGCGATCCCACAGCTCGATCTGCGCCTTGGGCATGGCAGGCTGGAGACGAATGGCACCGAACTGGCAGGGCAGGTCGCGTCAAGGCGACACAGGTCAGGAGCTACACCGGAAAGTCGTGCTGGCTGCCATCCGCCAGCTCGATGGTCAGGCTGACCTTTCCACCGATGGCTTCGACATAGCGCTTGATGGAGCTCAAACGCACGTCCTGGCCGCCTTTTTCCAGTCCTGCGATGGTGGGTTGCTTGACGCCCAGCGCATCCGCCATCTCGCGCTGGGTCATCTCCGCCAGTTTGCGAATGTCAGCGATCCTGAGCTCGAGCAGCATGGCGTCGGCTTTCTTCCTGGCTCTTTCGACGAGCGCTGGATCTTCGCGGGAGATCAGCGTCTCCAAATCTGTGGCCATGGGGTTGCCTCATTTCAGTGAGTTCAGATGGGCTGTGTATTCGCGGTCCGCTATCGCGATCATTTCAGCGTAAAAGCGCTTGTTGCCGCTCTTGTCACCCGCGCACAGCAGAATACCTGTCCGCTGAGGATCGAAAGCGAAAAAGGCGCGTAGCGGTTTTCCCTGGCTCTGAATTCTCA
This sequence comes from Halomonas sp. MMSF_3323, assembly GCF_030733595.1. Taxonomy (NCBI): domain Bacteria; kingdom Pseudomonadati; phylum Pseudomonadota; class Gammaproteobacteria; order Oceanospirillales; family Halomonadaceae; genus Halomonas; species Halomonas sp. MMSF_3323. The sequence goes on from NZ_JASHIT010000031.1 coordinate 62,967, forward strand.
GTTCCTTCATGTTGCGGTGGATTGAGCCACTGACGGTATCGGCGTATGGCCGAGTGAGAGCCGGTCCTCTTTCCTGCAGCACCAGAATGGCCGCCAGGACGTTCTCCCTATCGGCCTTTCCCAAGGAGAAGTACCACCTCTCGAAGATTTCTGTCTGCGCTATCCGCCACATGGTGGCCCTTCTCCAAATATAGCTCAATGGCTATATAGGCTAAAGCCTATTTTTTTGTAAGCTCAGATGCATCGGTCATGACGTGCGAGCCCCATGAAGACGATAAACGAGCGGTCCCGTAGTCGACCCGTGGCTTTACTATCGGAAACGATCGCCCCGTGGGCTACAAGACAGGCCATTTGCGCCTAGATTGTCAGACCCTGTGCCAAGACACCTGACGCAAGAAGCGAAAAAAGGCGCCACCTGCGGTAGTAACCTCAGGTGGCGCCTTTGGTCAGGTCTGATCGACGATCAACCCATCAAGAGATCAGCGATGGCAGCGTCGGTCTGCCGGTCTACTGGTCCCACTTCGGTGCGAAATCGGGGCTGGCGACACGCTCGCCCCTATCCAGCTTGGCGATGGCGTCCATGTCCTCCTGGGACAGCTCGAGCTTCAGCGCCTCGAGATTGCTCTTGAGGTTCTGCTCCTTGGTCGAGGAGGGGAAGGTCGGGATACCGAGCTGGTTGAGCCAGGCGATGGCGACCTGGGCCGGATTGGCGCCATGCTTCTCGGCGATGGCCTTGAGCGTCTCGTCCTCGAGCACCTTGCCCACGGCCAGCGGCATGAAGGCGGTGGGGATGATGCCGTGGCGTTCGCAGTGGGCGATCAGTTCGCGGTTCTGCAGGAAGGGGTGGACCTCGATCTGGTTGGTCAGGATCTCTCCCTTGCCGAGGATATCCACCGCCTGATCGATGTGCGCCTTGGTGAAGTTGGACACCCCAATGTGGCGCGCCTTGCCGGCGTCCTTCACTTCCTTGAGGGCGGTCAGGTAGTCGCGCATGGGGACTTCATCGTCCGGCGACGGCCAGTGGATCAGCAGCAGGTCGACGTAGCCGGTGCCCAGCTTGGACAGGCTCTCCTCGACGCTTGCCTTGAGTGATACCGGATCCAGACGATCCCACCACACCTTGGTGGTCAGGAAGATCTCGTCGCGGGGGACCGAACTCGCTTCGATGGCGGAGCCGACCTCGGCTTCGTTGCCGTAGAACTGGGCGGTATCGATATGCCGATAGCCAAGCTTCAGCGCGGTGGTGACCGCGTGACGCAGGGTGTCGCCCGTCAGGCGAAAGGTACCGAGACCGGGGTTGGGGATAGGCTGAGACATCTTGGCTCCATTGTCGTGGCGAGGCCCGCACAGCGGGACCCTGGATTCCTTTGTCACCGGCAGGCCGGTGTTTTGCCGATACGTGCTTCGATGTGTCGTTAATGACATGCGGGGAGACCCTTGCGACTTCAAGGGGTCGTCAAAAAAATTTAGCAGGCGAAGCAATGATGCGACAGCCACGAGGCTCTCCCGTTCGCTCGGTGGCTGTCGCGTGACGCGGGTCGCGGGTCGCGGGCTTCAGGCGCTGGCCAGGCGAGCGGCGCGACGCTGATCGAGCCTGCCGGACAGTCGGGTCAGCACCAGCGCCGCCAGCACGATGATGGCGCCGATCCAGGCGGTGTCGGTCAGCGCGAGGTGCGTGACCACCTGGCCTCCGACCACCGAGCCCAGCGCGATGCCGATATTGAAGGCAGCGATATTGAGCCCTGAGGCCACGTCCACCGCTTCGGGTACATAGCGCTCGGCCAGCTTGACCACGTAGACCTGCAGGCCCGGCACGTTACCGAAGGCGAAGGCGCCCCACACCAGAATCGTCAGCACCGCGGCGACCGGGTGGACGGCGCTGACGCTGAGCACCAGCAGGATGGCGACGAGTCCGGTGAAGATCAGGGTCAGGGCGGGGATGGGGCCGAGACGGTCGGCCAGCCTGCCGCCATAAAGGTTGCCGATGGCCACCGAGGCGCCGTAGACCAGCATGATCAGGCTGACCATGGACGGCGCGAAGCCGGTGGTCTGCTCGAGGATCGGGGCGAGGAAGGTGAAGGCGGTGAAGGTGCCGCCGTAGCCCAGGATGGTGATGGCGTAGACCAGCAGCAGTCGCGGATGGGTCAGTACCTTGAGTTGCTGGCCCAGCGTCGCCGGAGCCGAGCGCTTGAGGTTGGCAGGAATCAGCAGGGCGCTGCCGATCAGGGCGAGCGGGCCAAGCGCCGAGACCACCAGGAAGGTCGCGCGCCAGCCGAAGGTCTGGCCGATCCAGGTGCCCAGCGGCACGCCGGTGACCAGCGCCACGGTCAGGCCGGTGAACATGATGGCGATGGCGCTGGCTTCCTTGTCCTTGGCGACCAGGCTGGTGGCAATGGTGGAGCCGATCGAGAAGAACACGCCGTGGGCGAGGCCGGTCAGTATGCGGGCGGTGATCAGTGAACCATACCCGGGGGCCTGCCAGGCCAGTAGATTGCCGGCGATGAACAGCGTCATCAGGCCGAGCAGGACCCACTTGCGATTGAAGCGGCCGGTCAGGGCGGTCAGTACCGGTGCCCCTACCGCGACACCGGCAGCGTAGAGGCTGACCAGCAGTCCCGCAGAGGGCAGGCTGACGCCCAGGTCCTGGGCGATGGTGGGCACCAGTCCGACGATGACGAACTCGGTGGTACCGATGGCGAAGGCGCTGAGGGTCAGCGCAAATAGCGCGATGGGCATCTGTTTCTCCTGTAGAGATGGCGTCGTCTCGGGAGACGACTTGACGACGCGGAGTCTGGGGGAGGAGACTTTTGCGATAAACGCGTCTAATCGAGAAACACCTTTGTCGCTATCGAGACAATTGCGCGCTAAACAGAAACGAGATAAACAGAAACGAACTGAACAGTGCCGAACCGAACAGGAACCGCAACGATGAAGACCCGCTCAGAAGATCTGGAACTGCTGCTGGCGGTGGTCGATAGCGGCGGCTTCAGCGCCGCGGCGTCGCGTCTGGACGTCCCGGTGGCGCGGGTCTCCCGGGCGGTGCAGCGCCTGGAACAGCGCCTCGAGGTCCCGCTTTTAAACCGCACCACGCGAAGCGTCGCCCTGACCGATGAAGGCTGTCGCTTTATCGAGCAGGTGCGCGTCGGGCTCGAGCGCTTGATCGCCGCCGAAGAGTCGCTGGCGCTGGGACGCGGCGAGCCCCGCGGGCGCCTGCGGGTGGATGCCGCCAGCCCCTTCGTGCTGCACCAGCTGGTACCTCTGGTGGGAGAATTTCGTCGTCGCTATCCCGGTATCGAGCTGGAGCTCTCCGCCAGCGACGGCATCATCAATCTGCTTGAGCAGCGTGCTGACGTGGCCATTCGCATCGGTGCCCTGGCGGACTCCACTCTGCATGCCCGGTTGCTGGGGCGCTCGCGGCTGTACCTGGTGGCGAGCCCCGCCTATCTCGAGCGGGCCGGACGGCCAGCCTCGGTGGCGGAGCTGGCCGATCATCAGCTGATTGGCTTTCTCGCCCCGACAGCGCTTAATCGCTGGCCGGTGGAGGGCCTGGATGAGGAGATCACGCCCACGCTTGCGACTTCCAGCGGCGAGGTGATGCGAAACCTGTGCCTGGCCGGGGAGGGCGTCGCCTGCCATTCGAACTTTATGGTGGGCGATGATATCGCCAGCGGACGCCTTGAGGTCATCCTGCCTGACGCCATGCGCCACGGAGGTCCCCGGGAACTGGTGCAGGCGGTGTACTACCGCAATACCGCCCTGTCTGCCCGCATTCAGGCGTTTCTTGATGTCATCCAGCCCAGGCTGCGGCTGTAGTAAGGGAGCGTCGGAGCTGACTTCGTCCAGGCTTGAGATACCGCAAGGTGTTTCAGAGTAGTCCTGGCTGCACGAACGGACTTAGCGTAGAAAGAAGGTGGGGTGGATGTCTTCTAAGGGGGGAAGGGATGCCTGTTAATTTCGACAGTTTGGAGAAGGGCGAACGCTATGAGCGCCCACAACTTGCCGAGCATTGGGGATTTAAGAGCTTCCAAGCAATATCTCGAGGCGTAGTAACGCCCAAGGAAAGCAAGTTTATCGTGCTTTTCGTCACCAAGGAAAAACAAAGCGCACTCACCCAGTACCATGACCATATTGAAGGCAGTAGGCTCTACTGGGAAGGCGAGCGTAAGCACGGGTCCGACAGTCGTATCGTTAGCGCACACAGCAATGGCGATGAGATCCATCTGTTCTATCGTGATATTCACCACTCGCCGTTCGAGTACTTTGGCGAAATTTTTCTTGAAGAATTTGAGCTTCTCGAAGACTCCCCAAGTCGCTTTGTTTTCACCTTGCACGATACCGTCGAGCAAAACCCTTTCATTGATGTGGAGGCCCATAGTGAAGAACTTGAAGGCTTAGAAAGCACTGAGCGCCAAGCCATCGTTTCTAGCCGAGTGGGTCAAGGCGCTTTTCGCGCAGGAGTCATTTCACTATGGCGAGGCTGCGCAGTCACCGGTGTTAAGAAATGCGATTTTCTCAGGGCATCACATATCAAGCCATGGCGGGATAGCTCTAATACTGAACGTCTTGATCCCATGAATGGGCTGCTCCTTACTCCTACATTGGATCACCTGTTTGATGCGGGTTTCATCTCTTTCGATGATGGTGGCCAGGTGTTGATTAGTTCGGAATTGAGTGAGGATGACGCTCGATTGTTGCATGTGGATCGTGATATGAAGCTATCGAAGATTCCTGCAAGAGTGAGGCAGTATCTTCGCTATCACCGAGTTAAGGTGTTTTTCGGGGAGTAGAAAGCTCTCGTCTTCTTGAAGGGTCGGGGGCCTCCTTTATTCGGTGTGGGTGGTGTTGTAGGAAGGTGTTGACGCAGAGACTTGATTTGAAAAACCAAAGTCGACACCACCGCCCTGCTGGACTAATTCTTCTACCTCGCCTGCACCTCGGCAAACCGATGCCGAAAGCGCTGAACAAACTCCTCGGCCAGCCGCGACAGCGGCTGGTCCCGGGGTGTCAGTAGGTAGAAGGTCTCGGTCAGGGGCTCTTGCAGCGGTAGCGCAATGCTGTCGCTGCCGCCCATGGCGCGGGCGTTGAGGGCGTCGACGATGGCGATGCCTGCGCCCTGGCCAACCAGCCGGGTCGCCTGCAGCGCCAGCGACACCTCCAGCCGCGAGCGCGGCGTCACGCCTCGCTCGGCCAGGGCACGCTCCAGCGTCTGGCGGCTGGGGTCTCCCGGTTCATAGTGGATCAGCGTCTGGCCATCGAGATCCTCAAGGGCGATGCTTTCGTGCCTTGCCAGCGGATGATCCCGGGGCAGCAGGCAGACGCTATCGAGGGTGAAGGCTGACGCACCAAGGCGCTCGTCCTGGCCGCCCAGCAGGGAAAAACCGATCTCCGAGCGCTGGGTGACCACGTCTTCCACCACTTGCTCGGAGCGGAAGGTGGACAACCGCAGGTGCTGGTCCGGGTGATCCTTGGCCATCCCGGCGATGACGTCCGGGACAAAGGTCAGGCCGAGCAGCGGCATGGCGCTGATGCCGAGCCCGCCAAGCTCGCGCTGGCGAATCCGCCTGGCGCTGTCTCTGAGGTGCTCGAGTCCCTGCCACAGGCGCTGCTGTTCGCGATAGAACAGGCGCGCCTCCGGCGTCGGCACCAGACGTCCCTTGATCCGCGAGAACAGCGCAAAGCCGAGGTCGTGTTCGAGCTGCTTCAACAGCCGAGTGACGCCTGGCTGGGCGATGCGCATGCGGCTGGCGGCGGCGGTGACGCTGCCGCTGTCCATGGTGTGTTGAAAGGCCTGCAACTGGCGGTCACTGAGCCGGGGGCTGTCCATCGCTGTCCTCCATCGAAACCTCCACTGAACCCACCCATCAGCCCTGCATCCAGCCCTGCATCGAAAGGAGCCATAACATCAGGGCATGGGTTTGCCATTGATTGGTATTGGATCGTATGGGATGTGGGTTCTATCGTCGAGTCATCGGCAATCGACGGCTAGGGGTCCAAGGCTTCCATGGCACACGAGGTAATGATCATCGGCGGTGGTGTGGTCGGCATGGCGGTGGCCTACGGTCTTGCGCGCCGTGGCCGTCGCGTCTGCGTTCTCGATGAGCACGATACCGCCCTCAAGGCCTCCCGGGGCAACGCGGGCCTGGTCTGGGTCCAGGGCAAGGGCGCCGGCATGCCCGCCTATGCGGCGATGTCGCTGGCCTCGAGTCGAGCCTGGCCGAGATTTGCCGGCGAGCTTGGCGAGCGCACCGGGGTGGATCTGGAATTCGAGCAGCCCGGAGGCGTCGATCTGTGTCTTGACGACGACGAGGTGCGTAAGCGTTGCGCCGAGTACCAGGCACTGTACGACGCACCCTGGGCCCGAGAGGCCGGCGTGCGCTGGGAGTACCTGGAAGGCGAGCGGCTACAACGGCTGCTGCCGGGCCTTGGCGGCGACGTCCCGGGGGGCATCTGGACACCCCACGACGGCCACTGCAATCCGCTGTTTCTGCTGCGCGCACTCTACAGCGCCTGCCAGGCGCTTGGCGTGGACGTACGGCCTCATCATCCGGTCGCCTCGATCGACCCCGGTGAGGCGGGCTTTGTTGCCCACACCGCCCGTGGCGTCGTGTCTGCCGAACGGCTGGTACTGGCCTGCGGACTGGGGGCGGCG
>NZ_JASHIT010000032.1:0-65641 GCF_030733595.1 Halomonas sp. MMSF_3323
GGGCGGCGGGGCATGTCGTTACTCTCCGGCATCTTGTAGGACGAATCCCGCGACAAGCGAGAATCACTCGCACTAGGACAGCAGCAAACGCCATCGGTTCGACCGCTGACGTCGCCGGTCAGTGAAAGCGCCAGGGCCGCGCTGTTGTGTGATACACCGAGCGCGCGGTGGCTTATCTGTCGGTGCGCACCAGCCACAGTGAACGATAGGGGGCCAGGGTGTCGACGGGCCGCCAGGCGCCTCCTTCCAGCAGGTCCTGCCAGCCGGACTGGTCGAGGCCGTCCAGTACCAGTGGCTGAGGCCGATCGGTGACGTTGTGAATGGCCAACAGTCGACGGCCATCGTCCAGGGGGCCGCGCTGGATCGCCAGCAGCTCCGGTGGTGTGGGGATGACCGTCTGGGCCGCATCGGGGTGGAAGCAGGGTTCCCTGCGACGGATCTCGAGGCGTCGGGTGAGGGCGAAGAACACCTCGCGGGTCGGCGTGTGACGGCTGTCCAGCAGAGGTTCCAGCTCCTGGCGGTCCCAGCGCTTGCGATTGATCGAACGCAGGCGCCCGCTGCGTTCGACCCCGTCGTGGTCGTTCTGGGTGGCGGTCAGGCAGTGCAGGTAGACGCCGGGGATACCCTTCAGCACCAGCATCAGGTGCTGGCTCAACAGGAAGCGCTCGACCTGCCACGGGTCGGGGCCGCGCCGGGTGCCGCTCATGGCGTCGAACCAGGTGATATTGAGCTCGTAGGGGCTGTCGCTGCCGTCGGCCTGCCGGCGCATGCTGACGAAGCCACCGAAGCGCTGCATCAAGGCGACCAGGGCGTCGATCTCGTGGCCTTCCAGCCAGCCTTCCAGCGGGCGCACGCCAATACCATCGTGGCTGGCGGTGAAGTTCAGATAGCTGCAGCCGGCGGGGAGCTCGGGCAGGCTGTCGAGCCAGCGCGCCAGGGTGCCGGCCTCGCCACTGGTCAAGGTGTGCAGCAACAGAGGTGGCAGCGGGAACTGGTAGACCAGGTGGGCCTCGTCGGGCGGCGTGTCCTGTCGCTCCAGGCCGAAGTAGCTGATGTTCTCGGCGTGGGGCACATTGGTCTCGGTGATGATCAGGGTGCCGGGGGCGACGTGGTCGACCACCGCCCGCAACAGCCGCACCACCGCGTGGGTCTCGGGAAGGTGGATACAGCGGGTGCCGGGGCGTTTCCACAGGAAGGCGACGGCGTCCAGCCGGACGATGCGGGCGCCCTGCTGCAGGTAGAACAGCAGGATGCCGACGAATTCGATCAACACGTCGGGGTTGGCGAAGTTGAGGTCGATCTGGTCCTCGGAGAAGGTCGCCCACAGGTGGCGAACGCCACGGCGGGTGCTGACGGGGACCAGTAGCGGTGAGCTGCGCGGACGCACCACCTCGCTGAGATCGGTATCGGGGTCCATCTCGATGAAGTAGTCGCGCCCGGGCAGGTTGCCGCCGAGATAGTCGGCGAACCACAGCGATTCCCGCGAGACATGGTTGAGCACCAGGTCCACCATCAGATCATGGTGACTGGCCAGGCGCCGGATATCGCGCCAGTCGCCCAGTTTCGGGTCGACCTCGCGATAGTGGATCACCGAGAAGCCGTCGTCGCTGCTCCAGGGGAAGAAGGGCAGCACATGGACACCGCTGAAGACAGTCTTCAGGCGCTTGCTCAGGAACTCATCGAGTACCGCCAGGGGGGGCTTGTCGGCATCCAGCAGCGAGTCGCCATAGACGATCAGCCACTGGTCCTGCTCGCTCCACAGCGTCTGGCGTGCACCATGACGGTGCCTCAACCCGGCCCCCTGCGCTTCGATCAGGCGCAGCAGACGGCGCAGGACCTCTTCGCTGCGTGCACCATAGAGAGGCGCGAGCAGCTCTGCGGCACGCTGGCGAAAGTCGTCGGGTTCCAGGGGGGAGAGGTGGCTTGCCATGGTGTCCTCCGCAGGCGTGGGGGCGCCTTGCCCCGTGAGCGCTCGCCATTTCATTGACGGCTAGAAAGAAAGTATCAAGCACAGGGCGTGCCAACTCAGCTGAAATCGCGGATGACCTGGGCCATTGCGCTGGGCGGGGCAGGCCTCAGCCGTTACACTATGGCGACATATTTTTCCTGCCGGACTGTCCGCTATGCATTGCCCCTTCTGTGGCGCCCAAGAGACCCGAGTGACTGACTCCCGGCTGGTCGCCGAAGGTGATCAGGTGCGCCGACGGCGGCAGTGTGCTGGCTGCGGTGAGCGCTTCACCACCTACGAGACCGCTGAACTTATCATGCCACGGATCATCAAGGCCGATGGCTCGCGGGAGGTGTTCGACGAGATCAAGCTGCGGGCCGGCATGCTGCGGGCGCTGGAAAAACGCCCGGTCAGCGCCGAGTCGATCGAGGCGGCGGTGGAACGTATCCGCCAGAACCTCCGCGCACGGGGCGAGCGCGAGGTCCAGGCGCGGGTGGTCGGTGAAGAGGTGATGAATGCCTTGAAGCGCCTCGATCAGGTGGCCTATATCCGCTTTGCCTCAGTCTATCGACGGTTTCAGGATATCGACGAATTTCGTGCCGAGATCGACCGCCTGGCCCAGGAGCCGAGTTTCTCGCCCGACACCGGGGAGAGCACATGAATCCGACGGACATCACGGCAGGCCAGGATGAAGCCTGGATGGCCAGGGCATTGAAGCTGGCCGAACGCGGTCGCTACACCACCATGCCCAATCCGAGGGTCGGTTGCGTACTGGTCAAGCACGGCAAGCATCTGGCCGACGGCTACCATCAGCGCGCCGGGGAGCCCCACGCCGAGGTCCATGCACTCGAGGCTGCCGGTGAGCACGCCCGAGGCGCCACCGCTTACGTGACGCTGGAACCCTGCTCTCACCAGGGGCGCACAGGGCCTTGCTGCGATGCCTTGATCAAGGCCGGTGTCGCCAGGGTGGTGGTAGCCATGCAGGATCCCAATCCTCAGGTGGCGGGACGCGGTATCGCACGCCTGCGTGACGCCGGGGTCGAGGTAAGGCGCGGTTGCCTCGAGGCGGACGCCCAGGTATTGAACGCCGGCTTCGTGTCGCGCATGACCCGGGGGCGTCCACGGGTCAGCCTCAAGCTCGCCATGAGCCTCGACGGCCGTACCGCCATGGCCTCCGGCGAGTCCCAGTGGATCACCGGTGCCGAGGCTCGGCGTGACGTCCAGCGGCTGCGGGCTCAGAGCTGCGCCATCCTCACCGGGGTGGATTCGATCATCTTCGACAACTCGCGGCTGACGGTGCGTGCCGATCAGCTCGGGCTCGATGACGCCGAAGTCATCGCCCGACGCCAGCCGCTTAGGGTCGTGGTGGACTCGCGCCTGCGCATGCCGCTGGCCGCGGCCTGCCTGAGCGAGCCAGGGGAGACGCTGGTGGTCTGCGTCGAGGGCAGCGAATCCCCTCGCAGAGACGCGCTGATGCGCTCCGGCGCGCGGGTGCTGGAGATGCCTGCAGGCGACGACGGCCGCGTCGATCTTGGCGCGCTGCTCAAGTGGCTCGGTGACGAGGGCGGCTGCAACGAGCTGTTGGTGGAGACCGGCGCGACCCTGGCAGGTGCCTTGATGGATGCCTGTCTGGTGGACGAGTTGCGTCTTTACACGGCGCCGACCCTGCTCGGCTCCAACGCGCGCGGGCTGATGGCGTTGTCGGGTATCGAACGCATGGCCGAGCAACGGCCTCTGGAAATTCTCGATATCCGCGCCCTCGGCAAGGACTGGCGTATTCTGGCGCGCCCGGCGCTGGCCGCCTGCGCCGAGCACTGACCCGACGAAAGTCGCCGGGGGATCGCAGTAGCGGGGCTTCATATAAGCGGCGCCCGACGCCCTGTCTGGTCTTTGTCTATCCCAGGCGCCCGACGCCGCGCCGCTATCTCAGGCGCCCGACGCCGCGCCACTATCTCAGGCGCCCGACGCCGCGCCACTATGACTGGCGCCCGACGCCGCGCCACGGTACCCTGACGCGGTTTCTGGCCGCCGTCGCGAGTGGCCATTTTAGATCCAGGGAGCATACATGTCGCAGTCTTCCAGCGGGGGCCTGGCCCCTATTGCCGAACTCGTCGAGGATATCCGCCAGGGCCGCATGGTGATCCTGATGGACGACGAGGATCGGGAAAACGAAGGTGACATCATCATGGCCGCCGAGAAGGTCGAGGCCTGGCACATCAACTTCATGGCGGTTCACGCCCGTGGTCTGATCTGCATGCCGATGACCCGGGAGCGCTGCGAACAGCTCAAGCTGCCGCTGATGGTGCAGGACAACGGCTCCGGTTTCGGTACCAAGTTCACCCTGTCCATCGAGGCCGCCGAAGGGGTCAGCACCGGCATCTCCGCTGCTGACCGCGCGCGCACGGTGCAGGCCGCCTGCGCGCGCAATGCCAAGGCAGAAGACATCGTCCAGCCCGGCCACATCTTTCCGCTGATGGCCGAGCCCGGCGGCGTGCTCCGGCGCGCCGGCCACACCGAGGCGGCCTGCGATCTGGCCGCCCTGGCCGGTTGTGATCCCAGCGGTGTGATCTGTGAGGTCATGAACGACGATGGCAGCATGGCCCGACGTCCTGAGCTCGAGCGCTTCGCCGAGACCCACGGGATCAAGATGGGCACCATCGCCGACCTGATCCACTACCGGATCCACAACGAGCAGACGGTAGAAGAGGTCGAGCGACTGCCAGTGACCACCGCCTACGGTGAGCTGACCGCCCACGTCTTTCTCGACCGCACCCACAAGGTGCACCACCTGGCGCTGGTGAAGGGCTCGCCGAGTCCGGACAGCGTGACCACGGTGCGGGTGCATCTGGCCAACGAGATGCGTGACCTGATGTGCCTGGTCAAGGGCGAGGACGCCTCCTGGCGCGCCCACCAGGCGCTGGAAGAGGTGGCGCGGGCCGATCAGGGTGTCTTCGTGCTGCTCGATGACATGCGTCCGCATCAGGACCTCAACGATATGCTGCAGGTGTTCCTGGAGCGCCGCCGCACCGCTCGCGGCAGCGAGTCCGACGGCGCCGGCAACTACCTGACCATCGGCACCGGCTCCCAGATCCTGCGCGAGCTCGGTGTCGGCAGGATGCGTCTGCTGAGCTCACCGTGGAAGTTCTCCGCGCTGTCGGGTTTCGATCTCGAGGTGGTGGACATCGTCTCGCCAGCTGATATCAGCGGTTGATTCACGCCGGGCGAGGCAGTAATGCTGGCGTCCGGTGTTTCGGTTTTTACCAGGGGACAGGCCCTTTGACAGGGTCACCCCGATTACCGGCCCCAGGCCGGTACATTCAGGAAGATTCAAGATGCAACCTATTTCCCAAGTCGAAGGCAGCTTCGTCGACGTCCAGGGCCGCTACGTGATCGTCGTGGGCCGCTTCAATCACCATGTGGTAGATAGCCTGGTCGAGGGCGCGGTGGACAGCCTGGTGCGCCACGGGGTGGACATGGAGATGATCGACATCGTCCACGTCCCGGGTGCCTGGGAACTGCCGCTGGCGGTCAAGCGTGTGCTCGCGGTGGCGCGTCCCGACGCCGTGGTCGCGCTCGGCGCGGTCATTCGCGGCGGTACCCCGCACTTCGAGCACGTGGCCGGCGAGTGCAATTCCGCGCTGTCGCGGCTGCAGCTGGAGTTCGACACCCCGGTGGCCAACGGTGTGCTGACGGTCAACTCCATCGAGCAGGCCATCGAGCGGGCCGGCACCAAGGCCGGCAACAAGGGCGTCGAAGCCGCCATGGCCGCCATGGAGATGGTGTCGCTGCTGCGTCATTTTGGTGACGATGCCGAGGAGACCCCCGCATGAGCCGCGAACAGCGTGCGCCCAGCAAGGCCCAGCAGTCTCGCCGTGCGGCTCGCGAGCTGGCGGTGCAGGGACTTTATCAGTGGCAGATGACCGACAAGTCCATCACCGCGGTCGAGGCCGAATTTCGCAGCCAGGTGCCCGATGACGACCTGGAGGTGCACGAGAACTGGCTCAAGGTCATGGAAATCGCCGATCTGGCGCTGTTCCATGAGCTACTGCACAACGTCGCACGCTACCGCAAGGAGCTCGACGCCTCCATCTCGCCGCTGCTGGACCGCCGCCTCGAGGACATCGACCCGATCGAGCTGGCGATCCTTCGCCTTGGGGCCTACGAGCTGTCCAAGCGTCTGGAGGTCCCTTATCGGGCGGTGATCAACGAAGGGGTCGAGCTGGCCAAGTCCTTTGGCGCCACCGATGGCCACAAGTACATCAACAGCATTCTCGACAAGCTGGCCATCAAGCTCAGAAGCGCCGAGGTCAGTGCCCGTCGCCGCTGAAGGTCGCGCCTGATGTACGGAGAATTCGAACTCATCGAGCGCTGGCTGGCGCCCACGACGGGCGAGCCCGGCAAGGCCTCCGGCGTCTCGCTCGGGGTGGGTGACGACGCCTGCCTGATGCGCCCTGCGCCAGGGCACGAACTGGTGGTCAGCGTCGACACGTCGGTGGAAGGGCAGCATTTTCCCGAAGACGCACCGCCGCAGGCGCTGGGGCATCGCGCCCTGGCGGTGAGCCTGAGTGATCTGGCCGCCATGGGCGCGCAGCCGCGCTGGTGTCTGATGGCGCTGACGTTGCCCGAGGTGGAAGAGCAGTGGGTGGCAAAGTTCGCCCAGGGCTTCCATGCTGTGTGCGACGAGGCGGACATGACCCTGGTCGGGGGCGACGTCACCCGGGGCCAACGCGCCGTCAGCGTCACCGTGATGGGTGAGGTACCCACGGGCGAGGCGCTGCGTCGCGACGGTGCCCGCGCCGGCGACGTGCTGGCGGTCACCGGTGCGCTGGGTGGCGGCGCCGGGGGACTGGCGGCCTGGTACGAGGGTCAGCGAGATCTTGAGTCACCGCTGCTTGCCCGCTACCTGTTGCCCCAGGCGCGCTGGCAGGCAGGTCTGGCGCTGCGGGGACTGGCCAGCGCGGCCATCGACGTCTCCGACGGCTTGCTTGCCGACCTTGGTCACCTGCTGAAAGCCAGCGGTGTCGGGGCGCGTCTTGACGCCGAAGCGCTGCCTCTGGCCGAAGGGCTCGTAGAGGCCCTCGGCACCGAGGCGGCCCGAGAGGCCGCCCTGACCGGCGGCGACGACTACGAGCTGGTCGTGGCGCTGCCGTCGGCGGCGTTCGATCGGGCCCGCCTGGCACTGGCGGAACTGGGGCTCGCCTTCGTTGCCATCGGCCAGGTCACCGCGTCGCCGGGGATACAAGGGGTGAATGCCTCTTCGCTGCCGGGGTGGCAACATTTCCACGGAGGGACATCGTGAACAAAGCACCGGCTAGCGTGTGGCGTCGACCGACCCATTTTCTTGCCTTCGGGCTGGGCAGCGGGGCGGCGCCCTTTGCCCCGGGGACCTTCGGGACCCTGGCGGCCATTCCCTTCTACTGGCTGTTGTCCGAGCTGACCCTGGGCTGGTACCTGGTGATGATCGCCATCACCTTCGTCTGGGGTGTCTGGCTGTGCGACAAGACGTCCCGGGACCTCGGCGTGCACGACCACTCCGGTATCGTCTGGGACGAGTTTGTCGGCTACTGGCTGACCATGGCGGCGGTGCCCTTTTCGTGGGAAGCGGCGCTGTGGGGCTTCGTTGTCTTTCGCGTATTCGACGTGATCAAGCCCTGGCCCATCCGCTGGGCCGATCGTCGCGTCGCCGGCGGCTTCGGCATCATGGTCGATGATGTCATGGCCGGCGTTTACTCCTGGTGCACCATGCACCTGTGGTTCTGGCTACACTGAACAGCGTATCGTCACGCCGACGGGGGCAGGGAGGCTCCTCTCGGCAGAGAGGGCAAGGAATGCGCAAGGAACGATGGATCGTACCGGTGGTGGTGGTGCTGGCGCTGGCCTGGGCGGTGGCCCAATATATCGCCAGTCTGCTGTTCGAGCGCGAACTGGAGAGGGCGCTTGCCGATCTCGAGGCGCGCGGTGACCTGCGAATCTCGCGCGACGACGTGGAGCAGGGCTGGCTGCGTTCCTCCGGCGTGTTGCATGTGGCTCCCCTGATCGGTCACGCCTGGCATCTTGCGATTCCCTATGAGGCACGCCACGGCGTACTCGATACCAGCGTCTTTGGCCGGCTCGACGTACACGTCGGCGACGCCGACCGGCGCCTGTTCGGTGATGCCATGCCGGCAAGCCCGCCCCGCTGGGAAGCTCACTACCGCACCCTGGGGGGCACCCTGCAGGGGGAGTTGCGGCTGGCACCATTTCTCATCAGTCAGTCTCCGTCCGGTGAAGCGCCTCGCTCGCTGCAATTCTCCGGTGGACGTATCGCCTTTGACGGAGTCTATGGCGACTGGCGCACCCAGGTGCTGCTGGAGGCGATCGAGTTGCGCGATGGAGACGCGGTGCTGGAAATCGGCCCGCTCCATCACGAAAGCCGTTACGCCTATACCCCCGGGGCCCTGCACTTCACCCAGCAGGACAAGCTGACCCTGGACGCCGTCAGTCTGCGTCACCCTCAGGTCAACCTGGATGGCACCGAACTGGTGCTCGAGGCCCGCACCCTGCTGGATGACAGCGAGCTGAGGCTGCAGAGCACCTTGACCATCGGTGAGGTGCGCTCCGGCGACGACATGCTGGTGGACGGCGAGGTCAGTCTGGAGCTGTCTCGCATCAACGCCGAGGCGCTGCGTTCGGTGGTGGCCCTGGCGCGTCACAAGACCGCGCTAGGCACCGTCTCGCTCGAGGACGCCGAGGCCTACTCGGCGATGGATCGCGCCCTGGCCCAGTTGCTCAAGGACTCTCCGCGTCTGGATCTGAAGGACGTGGATCTCGACAGCCCCATGCTGGGACTGAGTCTAAAGGGCGAGGGCGTGCTGGTGCTGGACCCCCGAGATCTTGCGTCGCTGAGCCTGCTGTCGCTGGATCGCCCCGAGATGCGCGAGCGCTTTCGCCAGCGCCTGGACGGAGACTTCGAATGGCGTGATCCGCCGGCCGTGGTCGCGCTGTGGCTGGGGTTGCCGCTGGATACCTCGATGCTGGGCATCGACGTGGTCAAGGGGCGACTGCGGGTCAACGGACGTCCGTTACCACCGCTGCTGGGTGGTTGAGCGGACTCCGTTCACACCGTCAGAAGAGCCACCAGATTCCTGTCCTCTGAATTCCCTCCCGGCCGGGCCCGGCAGCGTCCCCGATGGCGTCACTCTGCTGCTATCCTCCTGTCACGCCTTGAACTTGGTCGTGGTCGCCCGCATTGCTGATACCCAGACGGGCAAGACGCCCCCTACTTCAGGATGAGGACACCATGAGCGATGATCGCGATCCCCGGTCCGACGATCTGGACTGGATTCCCATGAGTGGCGACGCCGAAGACGGAACCGCGGACGGCCTGGCCGATGGCGAGCAGGTCCAGGGCCATGCGGTGATTCCTGCCAGCGCCTCGCTGCCGGAACGGCTTTACCTGTTGCCGATTCACAATCGTCCCTTCTTTCCCGCCCAGGTGCAGCCGCTGGTGATCAACCGCGAACGCTGGTCCGAGACCATCGAGCGGGTCGCCAATACGCCCCATGACACCGTCGGTCTCGCCTTCGTCGGAGAGGCCGGTGTCGAGGAGCTGTCCCACGAGGACTTTCCGACCATCGGCACCGCGGTCAAGGCCCACAAGCTGCAGGGCGAGGACAACCAGATCCAGTTCATCGCCCAGGGCGTGCGACGCTTCAAGATCGAGCGCTGGCTGTCGCGCACCCCGCCGTTTCTGGTCGAGGTGTCCTACCCTCGTGAGCCGGTGGACGCGGAGGAAGACGAGACCCGCGCCTACGCCATGGCGCTGATCAACGGCATCAAGGAACTGTTGCCGATCAATCCGCTGTACGGCGAGGAACTCAAGCACTACCTCAATCGCTTCAGTCCCCACGAGCCGGGCCCGTTGACCGACTTCGCCGCCGCCATCACCTCCGCCCAGGGGCAGGAGCTGCAGGACGTGCTCGCCACGCTGCCGGTGGTGCCGCGGATGCAGAAGGTGCTGCCGCTGCTGCGCAAGGAGATCGAGGTGGCGCAGCTGCAGAGCGAGATCAGCGAGCAGGTCAACGCCCAGATGCAGGAGCGTCAGCGCGAATTCTTCCTGCGCGAGCAGCTCAAGGTGATCCAGCGTGAGCTGGGCATCTCCAAGGACGACCGTGAAAACGACGTCGACACCTTCCGCGCGCGCCTCGAGGGCCGCGAGGTGCCCGAGCGGGTGCAGGAACGCATCGACGATGAGCTGGCCAAGCTGTCGGTGCTCGAGACCGGTTCGCCCGAATATGGCACCACCCGCAACTATCTGGACTGGCTGACGGCCATGCCCTGGGGCCAGCGCAGCCAGGACCAGCTGGACCTGGGCCACGCCAGACAGGTACTCGACCGCGACCATGACGGACTCACCGACGTCAAGGAGCGGATCGTCGAGTTCCTCGCCGAGGGCACCTTCAAGGGTGACGTGGGGGGCTCCATCGTGCTGCTGGTGGGACCACCAGGTGTCGGCAAGACCTCCATCGGTCGCTCCATCGCCGAGGCGCTCGGCCGTGAGTTCTATCGCTTCTCGGTGGGTGGCATGCGCGACGAGGCCGAGATCAAGGGCCACCGGCGCACCTACGTCGGCGCCATGCCCGGCAAGCTGGTCCAGGCGCTCAAGGAGGTCGAGGTCGAGAACCCGGTGATCATGCTCGACGAGATCGACAAGATGGGCCAGTCCTTCCAGGGTGATCCGGCCTCGGCCTTGCTCGAGGTGCTGGACCCGGAGCAGAACGTCGACTTCCTCGACCACTACCTGGACGTGCGTCTGGATCTGTCCAAGGTGCTGTTCGTGTGCACCGCCAATACCCTGGATTCCATCCCGCCGGCGTTGCTCGACCGTATGGAGCAGATTCGCCTGTCGGGCTATATCGCCGAAGAGAAGCAGGCCATCGCCAGGAACCACCTCTGGCCCAAGCTGCTCAAGCGCGACAATATCCCCAAAAAGCGTATCAATCTGACCGCCGCAGCCCTGCGCCAGGTGGTCGAGGGCTACGCCAGGGAGGCCGGTGTCAGGCAACTGGAGAAACAGCTGCACCGGATCGTGCGCAAGGCCGCCGTCAAGCTTCTGGAGAACGACCAGGCGACGGTCAAGGTCTCGCTCAAGAACCTCGAGGAGTTCCTCGGCGCCCCGCTGTTCCGCAAGGAAAAGGTGATGAAAGGGCAGGGCGTGGTCACCGGCCTGGCCTGGACCTCCATGGGCGGTGCCACCCTGTCCATCGAGGCCGGCAAGGTGCACGGGCTGGATCGCGGCTTCAAGCTCACCGGCCAATTGGGCGACGTGATGAAGGAGTCGGCTAACATCGCCTACAGCTATGTTCAGGGGCACCTGACCGAGTACGGCGCCGATGCCGGCTTCTTCGATGCCTCCTTTGTTCACCTGCACGTGCCGGAAGGCGCCACCCCCAAGGATGGCCCCTCGGCGGGGGTGACCATGACCACGGCGCTGCTGTCACTGGCGCGTCATCAGTCCATCGAGCGCAACCTGGCGATGACAGGCGAGCTGACGCTGACCGGACAGGTGCTGCCGGTAGGGGGCATTCGCGAGAAGGTCATCGCCGCGCGCCGCAGCGATATCTTCGAGGTGATCCTGCCCGAGGCCAATCGGCGCGACTATGATGAACTGCCGGAGTACCTCAAGGACGGCATGACCGTGCATTTCGCCAATCGGTACAAGGACGTCGCCAAGGTGGTGTTCGGCTAGCGGCAATATGACGGCGCATTTCGCCGACAGTGAGCCGGCAAGCCGTTCCGGATCGGGCCCGAGGCCGCATGACGCGGTTCTCGGGCCCGTGGCGTGATGGCCTGTGCAAGGCTAGTCAGTGCCGTCTGTGCGTGACAGAATCGACAGTCTGGACACGCGACACCGCCCGGTTGCCTTCTGCATCACGGGTGGACGAAAAATGACGAGGATTCCATGCCTGAGTATCGCTCCCGTACCACCACCGCCGGTCGCAACATGGCCGGCGCTCGCGCCCTGTGGCGCGCCACCGGCATGAAGGATGGCGACTTCCAGAAGCCGATCATCGCGGTGGCGAACTCCTTCACCCAGTTCGTGCCGGGCCACGTTCACCTGAAGGACATGGGCCAGCTGGTCGCCCGTGAGATCGAAAAGGCCGGCGGTGTGGCCAAGGAATTCAACACCATCGCCGTGGACGACGGTATCGCCATGGGTCACGACGGTATGCTCTATTCGCTGCCGAGTCGCGATCTGATCGCCGACAGCGTCGAGTACATGGTCAACGCCCACTGCGCCGACGCCCTGGTGTGCATCTCCAATTGCGACAAGATCACGCCTGGAATGTTGATGGCCGCCATGCGCCTCAACGTGCCGGTGATCTTCGTCTCCGGCGGCCCCATGGAAGCCGGCAAGACCAAGCTGCTGGATCACGGCCTGGACCTGGTGGACGCCATGGTCATGGCCGCCGACGATTCGGTGGACGAGGAAACCCTGAACGAGGTCGAGCGCAGCGCCTGCCCCACCTGTGGCAGCTGCTCCGGCATGTTCACCGCCAACTCCATGAACTGCCTGACCGAGGCGCTGGGTCTGGCGCTGCCGGGTAACGGCACGGTGCTGGCCACCCACGCCGATCGCCGCCGCCTGTTCGAGACGGCGGGCGAGCGCATCGTCGAGCTGGCCAGGCGCTACTACGAAGGCGACGAGGCGCACCTGCTGCCCCGTGCCATCGGTTCCAAGGCGGCGTTCAAGAACGCCATGACCCTGGACATCGCCATGGGCGGCTCCACCAACACTATCCTGCACCTGCTGGCCGCCGCCCAGGAGGCAGGCGTCGACTTCAACATGATGGACATCGACCGGCTGAGCCGCGAAGTCCCACAGCTGTGCAAGGTGGCGCCCAATACCCAGAAGTATCACATCGAGGACGTGCACCGGGCCGGCGGCATCATGGCGATCCTCGGCGAGCTGGATCGCGCCGGGGTGCTGGATACCTCGGTGCCCACGGTCTACGGCGACAGCCTCAAGCTGGCCCTCGACGAGTGGGACATCATGCGCAATCCGTCGGCGGAGGTGGTCAACTTCTTCAAGGCCGGCCCCGGTGGTATCCCGACCCAGACGGCGTTTTCCCAGAGCGCCCGCTGGCCGAGCCTGGACGGTGACCGCGCCACCGGTTGTATCCGCGACTACGAACACGCCTTCTCCAAGGAGGGCGGGCTCGCCGTGTTGAAGGGCAACATCGCCGAGAACGGCTGTGTGGTGAAGACCGCCGGCGTCGACGACAGCATCCTGGTGTTCGAAGGGCCGGCCCACGTGGTCGAGTCTCAGGATCAGGCGGTGGAACATATCCTTGGCGACAAGGTGAAGGAAGGCGACGTGGTGGTGATCCGCTACGAAGGCCCCAAGGGCGGCCCGGGCATGCAGGAGATGCTCTACCCGACGTCCTATCTCAAGTCCAAGGGACTGGGCAAGGGCTGCGCCCTGCTCACCGACGGACGCTTTTCCGGCGGCACCTCAGGGCTGTCGATCGGCCACGTCTCGCCGGAGGCCGCCGCCGGCGGCGCCATCGCTCTGGTGGAAAACGGCGACCGTATCCGCATCGACATCCCCGCTCGGAGCATCAATGTCCTGCTGGACGACGCCGAGCTTGCCGAGCGCCGCCAGCGCCAGCAGGAGCGCGGCAAGGATGCCTGGAAGCCGAGCATTCAGCGTCTGCGCAAGGTGACTCCTGCGCTGAAGGCCTATGCCTTGTTGGCCACCTCGGCAGACATGGGCGCGGTGCGCGATCTGGAAAAGCTTGACGACTAATATCTGCGCTTTTTAGCACAGAGTAGCTCGATGAAGGCCGGCATACGCCGGCCTTCATCGTTGATGGCGTCCAGCGCTCAGGCGACTCGCTTGAAGAAATGAGCGACCGATCAGCGAAATGAAACAGCTTGCGTGTACGCCGGAACTCGATAATTTCCGGGGATTTGGTCATTCTGACGTGACAGGGGATCGACAGATCAAAGAAGCCCTCGACAAGATGGGCGAGATGCAGGCACGGGGACCGCTATGAAAACACAGACTCTCAATGTGGGCCTGGTGGGTTACGGCATGGCTGCCAAGACCTTCCATGCCCCCTTGATCCAGGCCGCGCCAGGGCTCGAGCTGACCTCGGTGGTCAGCTCCGACGCCGACAAGGTCTTGCGTGACCTTCCGGACGTGACGGTGCACGCCAAGCTCAACGAGCTGCTCGAGGTGCGCCACGTTGACCTGATCGTGATTGCTACACCCAACGAGCAGCACTATGCCATGGCCAAGGCGGCTCTTGCGGCAGGCAAGCACGTGGTGGTGGACAAGCCGATCACTGTGTCGGCCTCGGAGGCGCGTCAGCTCCGCGCCCAGGCGGACCGCTCGGAATTGCTGCTCAGCGTCTTTCACAATCGTCGCTGGGACTGCGACTTCCTGACAGTGCGCAAGCTTCTGGAGCAGGGCCGGCTGGGGCGAGTGACGTCCTTTACCTCGCGTTTCGATCGCTATCGACCGGCGGTGAACAACCGCTGGCGAGAGCAGCACAAGCCCGGTGGCGGCATCTGGTACGACCTCGGCCCGCATCTGCTCGATCAGGCCATAGAGCTGTTCGGCATGCCTCGGGCGATTCTGCTGGAACTGGCCTCCGCCAGAGACGGCGCCGAGGTGGATGACGACTTTCTGGCGCTGCTCGAGTACGACCGCCTCAGGGTGACCCTGCAGGCCAGTTCGCTGGTAGCCGAGCCCAGCCCGCGCTTCGTGGTGCACGGCACCGAGGGTAGCTATTCGATCTACGGGCTCGACCCCCAGGAAGGCTGGCTCAAGCAGGGACTGATGCCGAGTGAAGACTGGGGCGTCGACGATGCGCCGGGACAACTGACCCTCAACCGGGGCAGCGCCGAGGAGCCGGACCTGGTCACCGAAGAGTGGCTGTCGGAACCGGGCAATTATCCCGCCTTTTACACTGCCGTCGCTCAGACCCTGCTGCATGGCGACCCGCCGCCGGTGTCCGGCGAGCAGGCGGTGGACGTGATGACCTTGCTGGAAGCGGGGCTCGACAGCTACCGCCAGGGGCGCTGGGTGCGCCTGAAGGAAGGCAACAGCAACCTCCGCCGGCTGCACGCCCGTCGCTGAGGCGAATCAGCCAGGCACGACAAGAGGGCCTTGGCCAAGGAAGCTTGGCCAAGGCAAATTCGACCAAGGCACGTTGACCAGGGGGCCGTCAGGGCCCCCTGGTCGTATTGGTAGGGTGGGTCTTACCAAAGCGAGGTATCGGCCTGCTCGCCCTTGAGCTTGTCCCGGGCGATGTACAGCGCGGCGATGGCGCGGGCCTCGTGGAAGTCCTCCCGGGCGAGCAGCGCGGTTATGCTGTCCAGCGCATGGGTCTCCACCACCAGCGGCTCCGGCTCATCGCCCTCCAGGCGCTTGGGGTAGAGGTCGCTCGCCAGCATGACCTGCATACGCTGGCGCATATAGTTGGGCGACAGGGAAAGCTCGACCAGCGGTTCGATACGCCGGGCGCCCACACCACACTCTTCCATCAGCTCGCGGTTGGCGGCGGTGACGATATCCTCGCCGGGGTCCACGACGCCCTTGGGCAGGGTCAGTACATAGTCCTCGAATCCGGCGGCGTACTCTCGGATGAGCAGCACATGGTCGGGGTCGGGCATGGCGACGATCATGACCGCGCCGATGCCCTTGCCGTTGCCAAGCAGCCGTTCGAAGTGACGCTCGGCGCCGTTGGAAAAGCGCAGTTCGAGTTCCTCGACCCGGAACAGACGGCTCTCGGCGACGGTCTTGCGTGAGAGGATGCGGGGTTTTTCCGGGGAACTGTCGTCCATGGGGGCTCCTGGGCGGTGGGATGGGCTGGTGAATAGCGTAATGACTAGGGCTTGTCTGAAAAGTGCCTGCGCTCGGTAATACGGCGTTAAAAATCGGATCAACATGCTCATTTACACCCCGTAAACTGCGCTGTCTCACCGATTTTTGCCTTGTCTAACCTTCGCTCGTCGACTTTTCGGACAGAGCCTAGCGTAATGAACATGGGGTTGGCGGCGTCGCGGGACATCCGCCGTCCGCACCGGGCCGAGACCAGGCGCAAGCGCCCGGGCTGCGAGCCCGAATGCCTTTGAGGTACACTAACACGTTACTCAGGTGTCGGCGGACGTTCGCCGGCGCAGTGGAACAAGCATTGAGCTGGTGATGGCTGGAGATGAGGTAATGCTCGATTGGGACACCATCGATACCGTGCTGCTGGACATGGACGGCACCTTGCTGGACTTGCACTTCGACAGTCATTTTTGGCTGGAGCATCTGCCTCGCCGCTACGTTGAACTGCATAAGCTGGATGAGGCCACCCAGGAAGTGGTGCGCGCGCGTATCATCCGGGAGCAGGGCACCCTCAACTGGTACAGCCTGGCCTACTGGAGCCGCGAGCTCGACGTGGATATCGTCGCGCTCAAGCGCGAGGTCCAGCATCTGATCGGCCTGCGTGGCGATGCTCTGGACTTTCTGGGCTGGCTCAAGAGCGCCCATCCGCGAGTAGTGCTGGCGACCAACGCCGATCGCGAGAGTCTGGCGCTGAAGCTGCCGCTGACGGGCCTCGACGACTACCTGGACGCCATCGTGTCGTCTGCCGATATCGGTGAGCCCAAGGAAGAACAGGCGTTCTGGCATGCGCTCAACGAGATCGAGCCCTTCGACCGCGAGCGGACCCTGTTCATCGACGACAACGCGGTGGTGCTCGAAAGCGCTCGCGAGTACGGTATTCGCCATCTGCTTGGGATCCGCCAGCCGGACAGCCGGCGGCCGGAGAAGTCGCTCAAGGACTTTATCGCGCTGGACCGTTTCGCCGATATCATGCCCTCGGCGCCGCAGACTCCGGAGGCCCCCCGTGGATAGCGTCAGACTCGACAAGTGGCTGTGGGCGGCACGTTTCTTCAAGACCCGCGCCCTGGCCAAGAAGGCCATCGAGGGGGGCAAGGTCGAGGTCGACGGGGCCAGGGCCAAGACCAGCAAGTCGGTGAGCCCCGGCATGTTGATTCGTGCGCCTCAGGGCTGGGATGTGTGGGAGGTCGAGGTGCTCGAGGTCAGCGAGCAGCGTCGTGGGGCGCCGGAGGCGCGGCGGCTGTACCAGGAGACCGATCAGAGTCGCGAACGTCGCGAGCGCGAGGCCGATCAGCGCCGCCAGGCCAACGAGGTCTTCAAGCATCCGCTCAAGCGCCCCGACAAGCGGGCGCGCCGCGATATCAAGCGCTTCCAGCGCGAGGGCGGCTCCTGACGGCGCGCGTCGCGCTCATCCCCGCGCCCTCGTCGAACACCCTTCTTCTTTTCGTCAGACGCGCGCCCGCCGGGGCGCGCCCAGCAGAGATCGTTTTTCATGGCTGATCAGATACAGCGATTCATTATCGATGACACCAACGTCCGCGGCGAAGTCACCCGCCTGTCCGAGGCCTACGACGAGGTACTGAAGCGTCACGAGTATCCGGCCGCCGTCAATCGCCAGCTCGGTGAACTGCTGGCGGCGGTGGCTCTGTTGACCGACACCGTGAAGCTTGACGGCACCATGACCCTCGAGGTGCGCGGCAGTGGTGACGTCTCCTTGATGATGGCGGAGTCCAATCCTGGTGGTGAGCTTCGCGCCATCGCCCGCCTCGCCGAAGATGCGGCACTGCCCGGCGATGAGGCCGGCTTTCGCGAGCTGGTGGGGGAAGGCCAGATCGTGATCACCCTCGACCCCAGGGAAGGGCGGCGCTATCAGGGTATCGTCGGCATCGAGCACGATCGCCTGGCCGGCTGCCTGGAAGCCTACTTCACCCAGTCCGAGCAGCTGCCCACGCGGCTGTGGCTGGCGGCGGACGGTGTCAGCGCCGGTGGCCTGCTGCTGCAACGACTGCCCGACGAGTCGCTCAATCAGGATGACGACGCCTGGGATCGCGCCTATCACTTGGCTGCCACCCTCAGCGAACAGGAATTGCTGGAACTGGATGCGGCAACTTTGCTGGTGCGGCTGTTCCATGAGGAGCCATTGCGTACCTTCGAATCCAAGGCGTTGCGTTTTGGTTGTACTTGTTCTCGTTCGCGCATCGCCGGGGGACTGATGTCGCTGGGGCACGAGGAATTGCGTCAGATCGTCGCGGAGCAAGGTACGATCGAGACCCAGTGTCACTTCTGCAACACCCGCTACGCCTTCACCGCGGCCGATGTCGAAGCCTTGATCGAGGACCCCAGCGACGGCAGCCCAACGGTGCATTGAGCGGTTGCAGCGTCCAGGCCCGAGCCGTTTCGCTGGCATGAATGGCAGGCTCGAGGTTATCGGGACTGCGGTGGCGGTTGCAGGTTTGTAGTGGAATGACAGGAAATGCACCAAAAAGGCCGAAATGTTGTAATTAAACTACAATAACGTCTTGAAAAATGGGCATTTCCTGTCTCGGGGTTTTTTGCCATAATCCCCGCCGATCCCGGACGCGTCGTCAGTCGAAGAAGACGGTCGAACCGCGTAGTCGACTCGCCGGATCCCTTGCGCCGTTCGCCCTGTCGGATGGCGCCAGTCCACGAGAGAGAAGCCGAAGGCCCAGGAATCCTATGACCACCACCACGCAGTCTTCTACCGTTCACGTCAACCTCAGCACTGCCGAGCTCATCGAGCGTGCGGTGGCCCAGGGCGAGGGCCGACTGGCCTCCCACGGCGCCCTCGTGGTCAAGACGGGTGAACGTACCGGGCGCTCCCCCAAGGACCGGTTCATCGTCGACGAACCGTCCACCAGCGCACAGATCGACTGGGGCAGCGTCAACCGTCCCTTCGACGCCGAGCGTTTCGATGCATTGTGGGAGCGAGTGGAAGGCTACCTGGGCGAGAAGGACAGCTATGTCAGCGAGCTTCACGTGGGCAGCGATCCGACCCACTACCTGCCGGTTCGTGTGACCACCGAGACCGCCTGGCACAACCTCTTTGGCCGCACCATGTTCGTGCGTCCAGAGGCCTACAATGCGTCACGCAAGGACGAGTGGGAAATCCAGAATGCCCCGCACTTCGTGTGTGAGCCGAGCCGTGACGGCACCAACTCCGATGGCTGCGTGATCATCAACTTCGCCAAGCGCCGGGTGCTGATCGCCGGCATGCGTTACGCCGGCGAGATGAAGAAGGCCATGTTCTCGGTGCAGAACTTCCTGCTGCCCGAGGCCGACGTGCTGCCCATGCACTGCAGCGCCAACGTCGGCGAAGACGGCGAGACCACCCTGTTCTTCGGCCTGTCCGGCACCGGCAAGACCACCCTGTCAGCGGACCCGGGTCGCTACCTGATCGGCGACGACGAGCACGGCTGGGGCGTCGGTACCGTGTTCAACTTCGAGGGTGGCTGCTACGCCAAGTGCATCGACCTGTCGGAAAAGAACGAGCCGGTCATCTGGAACGCCATCAAGTTCGGTACCGTGCTCGAGAACGTGGTGCTCAACGATCGTCGTGAGCCGAACTACGCCGACGACAGCCTGACCCAGAATTCCCGCGCCGCCTATCCGCTCGAGCACGTCGACAAGCGTGTGGCCGAGAACCGCGCCGGCGAGCCCAACGCCATCGTCTTTCTGACCTGTGACATGAGTGGCGTGCTGCCGCCGGTGTCGGTGCTGTCCAAGGAAGCCGCCGCCTATCACTTCCTGTCCGGCTACACCGCCAAGGTGGGCTCCACCGAGATGGGCTCTTCCAGCGGTCTGGAAACGACCTTCTCCACCTGCTTCGGTGCGCCGTTCTTCCCGCGCCCGGCCCGCGAGTACGCGGATCTGCTGATCAAGCGCGTGGCCGAGAAGGACGCCCAGGTCTACCTGGTCAACACCGGCTGGACCGGCGGTGCTTACGGCGAGGGCGGCTCACGCTTCTCCATCCCGACCACCCGCGCCATCATCCACGCGATCCAGACCGGCGTGCTGCGTGACGTGGAAACCCGCCACATCGACGGCCTGAACCTGTCGGTGCCGGTGTCCGTGCCCGGCGTCGACTCCAGCCTGCTGGACCCGCGTCAGACCTGGGAAGACCAGGCGGCCTACGATCGCAAGCGCAGCGAACTGGCAGGCAAGTTTGTAGAGAACTTCAAGAAGTTCGACGGCGTCAGCGACGCCATCGTCAAGGCGGGCCCGAGCCTGGTCTAGGCGGCTTCGGGCCTGATACAGGCCGAGGGCCAAGTTTGTAGGGCTGACATACGGCCAAGAAGTTCGACGGCGTCAGCGACGCCATCGTCAAGGCGGGCCCGAGTCTGGTCTAGGCGGCTCCGGGCCTGGTTTAACCTGCGGGTTGCCAAGGCAGTAAACGACTGAACCTTGCCGCGAGGCAGGGGTCGAGAAGAGGAGAAGGCGATGGCCTTCTCCTCTTTTTTTGCTCTTGTTCCAGCGCCTTGCCGTCGATAGTTGGCGAAGGTCCGGACGGACAGCGACGATTGAGTGTAAGGAAGGGGAGGGGCAGACCGACCCAGCACAATCCTTGACGCAGGAGACTCTACAATGAAACGACGCAATTTCCTCGCGCTGCTCGGGCTCGGCGGCCTCGCCAGCATGGTGCCGGCGGTGGCCAATGCCCGCCCGGAGCTGGAGCTTTCGCCAAGTCCCGATATCGAGCCGCTGGAATTGAGCGAGAGCGAGTGGCGTGAGCGCCTGAGCCCGGCCCAGTACGATGTGCTGCGCGAGGCAGGGACCGAGCCGGCAGGCTCCAGTCCGCTCGACGGCGAGAAGCGTGAAGGCGAATTTCGCTGTGCCGGTTGTGATCTGTTGTTATTCACCAGCGCCATGAAGTACGACTCCGGCACCGGCTGGCCGAGCTTCTACGAGCACGTGGAGGGCCACCTGCTGACCAGTGTGGACTACAAGATCCTGTGGCCGCGTACCGAGTACCACTGCGCTCGCTGTGGTGGTCATCAGGGGCACGTGTTCGAGGATGGGCCCGATCCCACCGGTCTGCGCTGGTGCAACAACGGGGTCGCGCTCAAGTTCGTTCCGGCCTGAACGAAAAGCTGCCCGGGGGATGACGCCGGGCAGCGGGTGGCGGCGGCGCAAAAGGGCGCTTTGTGATACCTTGGCCGGATCACAGACGTCGTATTGCCAAGGATTTCATGGACGCTACAGCCAAGATCATTGCCCGCCTGGCCGAAGAACTGGCGGTCAAGGCCCCTCAGATCTCCGCGACCGTCGAGCTGCTGGATGGCGGCGCGACGGTGCCGTTCATTGCGCGCTATCGCAAGGAAGTGACCGGAGGACTCGACGATACCCAGCTGCGCAACCTGGAAGAGCGCCTGGGCTATCTGCGTGAACTGGAAGAGCGCCGCACCACAGTGCTTGCGGCCATCGACGAGCAGGGCAAGCTCAGCGATTCGCTGGCCGCCAGCATCCAGGCTGCCGATACCAAGCAGCGCCTGGAAGACCTCTACCTGCCCTATCGCAAGAAGCGCCGGACCAAGGCACAGATCGCCCGGGAAGCGGGTCTCGAGCCGCTGGCCGACGCGCTGCTGGCCGATCCAACCCTCGACCCCGAGACCGAAGCCGCGGGCTACCTGCGGCCTGCCGAAGGCGAGACGCCGGCGATCGAAGACGCCAAGGCGGCGCTCGATGGCGCCAAGCAGATCCTGATGGAGCGCTTCGCCGAGGACCCCGAGCTGGTCGGACGCCTGCGCGAGAGGCTGTGGAGCGAGGGCGAGCTGTCCAGCCGCGTGATCGCCGGCAAGGAGCAGGAGGGCGCCAAGTTCTCCGACTACTTCGAACACGACGAACGGCTCGCCAAGGTGCCTTCTCACCGCGCCCTGGCGATGTTCCGTGGCCGTAACGAGGGTGTGCTGGCGCTGGCGTTGCGCCTGCCTGGCGAAGACGAGGCGCCGGTGCACCCAGCCCAGGTCGCCATCGCGCGTCACTTCGAGATTCGCGACGAGGGGCGCAAGGCCGACCGCTGGCTGGCCGAGGTGGTGCGCTGGACATGGCGGGTCAAGCTCTACACCCATCTCGAGACCGAGCTGATGGGGCGTCTGCGTGAGCGGGCAGAAGGCGAGGCCATCGACGTCTTCGCCGCCAACCTCAAGGATCTGCTGCTGGCGGCGCCGGCCGGCCCCAAGGCCACGCTGGCCATCGATCCCGGCCTGCGCACCGGCTGCAAGGTGGCGGTGGTCGATGCCACCGGGCAGTTCCTC
Source organism: Halomonas sp. MMSF_3323 (assembly GCF_030733595.1). Taxonomy (NCBI): domain Bacteria; kingdom Pseudomonadati; phylum Pseudomonadota; class Gammaproteobacteria; order Oceanospirillales; family Halomonadaceae; genus Halomonas; species Halomonas sp. MMSF_3323. Next base: position 22,100 of record NZ_JASHIT010000032.1, read on the forward strand.
GAGCAGGCCACCATCTTTCCCCACGCCCCGCGGAATCAGTGGGATGCGTCGCTTGCCGAACTGGCGAAACTGGTCAAGAAACACGGCGTCGAGCTGATCGCCGTAGGCAACGGTACCGCCAGCCGGGAGACCGATCGGCTGGCCGGGGATCTGCTCAAGGCGATGAAGGATCCCCGGTTGTCGAAGGTCATGGTCTCGGAGGCGGGGGCCTCGGTGTACTCTGCCTCCGAGTATGCCTCCCGCGAGCTGCCTGATCTCGACGTGACCATTCGTGGCGCGGTGTCGATCGCGCGCCGCCTGCAGGACCCCCTGGCCGAGCTGGTCAAGATCGAACCCAAGTCCATCGGCGTCGGCCAGTACCAGCACGACGTCTCCCAGGTCCAGCTGTCACGCAGCCTCGAGGTGGTCATCGAGGACTGCGTCAACGCGGTGGGGGTCGACCTCAATACCGCCTCCTCGGCGCTGCTGTCGCGGGTGGCGGGGCTCAATCCGGGGCTGGCCGAGAACATCGTCACCCAGCGCAACGCCAAGGGCGCCTTCCGTGATCGCCGTGATCTGCTCGAGGTGTCCCGGCTGGGGCCCAAGACGTTCGAGCAGTGCGCCGGCTTCCTGCGCATCATGAACGGCGCCAATCCGCTGGACGCTAGCGCCGTGCACCCGGAGGCCTATCCGCTGGTCGAGCGCATCGCCGAGCGCAGCGGGCGCGAGCTGTCCGGGCTGATCGGCGACAGCGCCACGCTGAAGGCGCTCAAGCCCAGCGAGTTTGCCGACGAGCGCTTCGGGGTGCCCACCGTCAGCGATATCATCGCCGAGCTCGACAAGCCTGGCCGCGACCCTCGTCCCGAGTTCCGTGCAGCGCAGTTCCGCGAGGGCGTCGAGACGCTCAAGGACCTCGAGCCGGGCATGGTGCTGGAAGGTACCGTGACCAATGTCACCCACTTCGGTGCCTTCGTCGATATCGGTGTGCATCAGGACGGTCTTGTGCACATTTCAGCGCTGTCGGACCGCTTCGTCGAGGATCCACGCACCGTGGTCAAGGCGGGCGACATCGTCAAGGTCAAGGTGATGAACGTGGATCTGCAGCGCTCGCGTATCGGGCTGTCCATGCGCATGGACGATACTCCCGACAGCGCCGACGGAGGTGACGCTCGCCAGGCCCCCAGACGTCGCGAAGGCGGTGGCAAGGGCAAGGGCCCTCGGAGCCAGCAGGGTCGCGGTCAGGCAGGCAAGGGAGGGCGCGACGAGGCCGCTCCCATGGGCGCTCTGGGTGCCGCTCTGCTCAAGGCGAAGCAGGGTCGTTCTTGAAACCTGCCAATGGAACGCCATAATCTGTCGACCTTATCCAGCGATCTCGACTGTCGACCTTCGCTGTCGACCGTATCTGTCGACTGAAACAACGGGCGCCTGAGCGCCCGTTGCCGTCGCCGCCATTCGAAGCAGGCCCCCGGGCCCTTCCACGACACGGGGTGTTCACCTTGTCCACTCAGCTTTCTTCGCTCCTCGAACGCCTGCGCGGCCCGGCGGCCGCACGACGCTTCGGCCGCCTGCGCCGCGGCATTGAAAAGGAGGGGCTTCGGGTCGACGACCGCGGCGTGATCGCGGCGACCTTCCATCCCCGGGCGCTGGGCTCCAAACTGACCCACCCCCATATCACCACGGACTACTCCGAGGCGCTGCTGGAGTACATCACGCCGGTCTACAGCCGTCCCGACGAGGCGCTGGAATTTCTGGCCGATCTCCATCGCTACACCTATCGCCATCTGGACGGAGAGTGGATCTGGCCGGCCAGCATGCCTTCCCGGCTCAATGGCAACGACAGCGTGCCCATTGCCGACTACGGGAGCTCCAACGTCGGCACCATGAAGCATGTCTATCGTCGCGGCCTGGACGCTCGCTACGGGCGGATCATGCAGTCGATCGCCGGCATCCACTACAACGTGTCGCTGCCCGACGACCTGTGGACGCTGCTGCAGACCCTGGACGAGCAGGAGCAGGTGTCCATGGGCGAGTACCGCTCGTCGCGCTACTTCGGACTGATCCGCAACTTCCGGCGCCATAGCTGGCTACTGCTGTATCTGTTCGGTGCATCGCCCGCCGTCGACGACAGCTTCCTGGATGATGGCGAGATCCCCGAGGGGCTGGAACGCCTCGGCGAGCGCACCCTGGTATCTCGCTATGCGACGAGCTTGCGGATGTCCGATCTGGGCTACCAGAACAAGGTGCAGGATCAGCTCAAGATCTGCTTCAATTCGTTGTCGAATTACGTCAACACCCTGCGCCATGCCATCGCCACCGGCTGGCCAGACTACGAGGCGTTGGGTGTGCGTGATGACGATAGCTGGCGTCAGCTCAACGCCAACATCCTGCAGATCGAGAACGAGTACTACAGCGATATTCGTCCCAAGCGGGTCACCCGTCACGACGAGACACCGAGCCAGGCCCTCGAGGCCCGCGGTGTCGAGTACATCGAGGTCCGCTGTCTGGATATCGATCCCTTCGCTACCCTGGGGATCGATGCCGCCCAGACCCGCTTTCTCGACACCTTCCTGGTGTGGTGTCTGCTGTCCGACAGTCCCTGGATCTCCGACGAGGAGTGTGACCACCTGGACGACAATCGTCGCCTGGTGGTGGAGCGCGGTCGCGAGCCCGGGCTCGAGCTCAATGACCGAGGCAACCGCCGCGGTCTGGTCGACTGGAGTCGTGCCATCGTCGCCGAGATGCGCGAGGTCGCCGCGCTGCTCGACCAGCTCGAGGATGGCAGTCCCCACCAGCAGGCGGTGGACGCGATCGCGCCGCGCATCGATGATCCGTCGCTGACGCCTTCTGCTCGCGTGCTGGCGCGCCTCGAGGACAACGGTGAGGAGTTTGTCGAGGCCATGGTCGCCATCGCCCGTGAGCAGGCCGCTGCGCTGGCTGACGAGCCGCTCAACCGGTGTCGTGCGTCCATGCTGGAAGACCTGGTCGAGACCTCTCATCAGCAGCAGCGGGAGATCGAGGCATCCGACACCAGCGATTTTGCTCAATTCCTGAGCGACTATTTCAGCCGAGCCCGGGAGACCCGGGCGTTGGCACCCACGGATCAACCGACCCATAGCGGAGAGAGCCTGAAATGAGCGAGTGGAGCCTGCGGCAGTGGAGCCTGGCGGGACTGGGCTTTTGCGTGGCAATGATGGCCGTGGCCCTGGGGCTTGAACACCTGGTCGGGCTCGAGCCCTGTCCGCTTTGTGTGTTTCAGCGGGTGGCGGTGATCGCGGCGGGGCTGGTGTTTGCCGTGGCCGCGCTGCATGGACCTCGTGGTGCATTCGCCACAGTGGCCTACAGCGGTCTGGCGGCCCTGGCGGTGTTCTCCGGGATCGCTGTCGCCGGGCGTCATCTGTGGCTGCAGTCGCTGCCGGCGGATCAGGTGCCGAGCTGTGGCCCCGGTCTTGACTACATGATCGATGTGCTGCCGCTGCAGAAGGTCATCGCCTCGGTGTTGTCCGGCTCCGGCGAGTGCGCCGAGGTCGGCGCTACCCTGCTCGGGCTGTCGCTGCCAGGCTGGACGTTGATTGGCTTTGTGGTACTGCTGGCGGTGCCGGTGGGCATGCTCACGACGCTGCGGGCCACGACCAGCGGCTATCGCTGGAACGGCTGAAGCTTGGCGGTAGAGGCGTTCTCTGCGCCGTTTTGCTGTCGGTGATGACGGCCAATCAGGTACTTGGCATGCATTCGTTGACAGGGGCGGCGGCACGAGGGAGTCTGTTCATCCGCCTGGATTCGGGGTGAGGCAGTGCTAGGGAGGCCGCCATGTTGGAAGATTGCAAGACCGCTCGCGAACGCTGGGGAGGCGTCCATCGACTGATCGACCGCTGGCTCGAGCAGCGCGAGGGTTTGCTCGTTGTCTTGAATGAGCTCGAACAGTCATGCGATGCGGATCTGGAAACCATCACCAAGGAACGCATCGACACCTTCAGCGAGACGCTGATGGACTACATCAGCGCCGGCCATTTCGAGGTCTATCCGCAACTGAGGGAAGAGGCGCGTGCCTTCGATGACACGTCGGCACTGAATATCGCCGATCGTCTGCTGGAACGCCTCGAGATGTCCACCGAACTGGTGCTGTCCTTTGACGAGGACTACTCTACTCCGGTGCGCTGCCAACGCTTTCTGCCGCGTTTGCCGGCCTGGCTCGAGCGTCTGAAGAAGGGCCTGTCGGAGCGCTTCGGCCTGGAAGATCAGCTGATTGCACGGCTCCACGACGAGCACGCCCCCGCCGAAGGTATCTCCTGACAGGGGTGCCGGCGGTGAAGGAGGGTAGTGAGGGCGGACCGTGAGGGCGGACCGTGAGGGCGGACCGTGAGGGCGGACAGTGAGTGAGAGGGTTAGTGAGAGGGTGAGTGGGCGCGCAAGGCCAGCGCAGCGCCTTGATCGCCTTCGATAACACCGAAGGCTTTGGTGGCGTTGTTCGCACCAGGCCGCCGATTTCGCCCGCTCCCGATACTCAGAGGATCCGACACTTCTGGATCTGGCTCTTGAGGGCCGCCACGTCAGATCGTCCAGGCGGACGTGCCTGGCGACAACCCAGGTCGGCGGTGCGAGGCCAGGTCAATTGCGTCGGGCCAATTGAGTTTTGTGCACTGCAAGCATAAGATTTTCCGCGTCCTGAACGCCGCCCGAGGCAGCCAAGGTGTCGGCCGACGTCTGCATGATGCCGCCCGGGCCCCTTCACGGCGACAATCCCAAGGAGCCATGATGAAAGACCCCGTACGTATTGCCATCACCGGTGCCGCCGGTCAGATCAGCTACTCTCTCGCCTTCCGTATCGCCGCAGGCGACATGCTGGGCCCGGACCAGCCGGTCATCCTGCAGCTGCTCGAGATCACTCCGGCCATGGAAGCGCTGAATGGCGTGGTGATGGAGCTCAACGACTGTGCCTTCCCGCTGGTTCAGGACATCGTCGCCACCGACGATGCCAACGTGGCCTTCAAGGACGCCGACTTCGCCCTGCTGGTGGGTGCCCGTCCGCGCGGTCCGGGCATGGAGCGCAAGGACCTGCTCGAGGCCAACGCCGCCATCTTCTCCGCCCAGGGCAAGGCCATCAACGACAACGCCAGCCGTGACATTCGCGTGCTGGTGGTGGGCAACCCGGCCAACACCAACGCCCTGATCGCCTCCTGCAACGCGCCGGACCTCGACGCCGGTCAGTTCACCGCGATGATGCGTCTGGACCACAACCGGGCCAAGACCCAGCTGGCGCAGAAGGCCGGCAAGCACGTCACCGACGTCGACAGCATGATCGTCTGGGGTAACCACAGCGCGACCCAGTACCCGGATCTGTCCCACTGCAAGGTGGACGGCAAGCCGGCCTTCGACCTGGTCGAGCGCGACTGGTACGAAAACGACTTCATCCCGACCGTGCAGCAGCGTGGCGCCGCCATCATCAAGGCGCGTGGTGCATCCTCCGCTGCCTCCGCCGCATCCGCCGCCATCGATCACATGCGTGATTGGGCGCTGGGCAGCGACGGCATCGTCAGCATGGGCATTCCTGCCGACGGCAGCTACGGCGTCGAGCCGGGCATCATGTATTCCTACCCGGTGGTGTGCAAGGACGGCAAGTACGAGATCGTCCAGGGCCTCGAGGTCGACGAGTTCAGCCGCACCAAGATGAAGGCGACCGAAGACGAGCTGCGCGAAGAGCGCGCTGCGGTCGAGCACCTGCTGGGCTGATATCGGTCTCGCAAGGCCCGACAGGGCCTTGCAGAGCATCGCCTGCACGTCGACCAGCGGTCATCGTGCCAACGAAGAACCCCGCCACAATGTGGCGGGGTTCTTTTGTGGATGGCGTCGGTGTCGTGCGAGGGGCTTGTCTCAACCGCGCTTGGCTCAACCGCGCAGGGAGATGATCTTCCAGCCCTTGGCCTCGGCGACTTCGCGCAGGGCCGGGTCCGGGTCCACCGCGACCGGATGATCGACCTGCTCGAGCAGCGGCAGGTCGTTGTGGGAGTCGCTGTAGAACCAGGCGCCGTCGAGGGTGTCGTCGCGCTCAGAAAGCCACTGTTCCAGGCGGGTCACCTTGCCCTGCTGAAAGCTCGGCACGCCGCTGACCCGGCCGGTGTAGCGGCCATCGACGAGCTCCGGTTCCACGGCGATCAGGTCATCGATGCCCAGACGTTCGGCGATGGGGCCAGTGATGAAGCGATTGGTGGCGGTGATGATCAGCAGGGTGTCGCCCCGCGCGCGGTGGCGGGCGATCAGTTCCTCGGCCTGGGGCAGGATGGCGGGCTCGATCTTGCTGGCCATGAACTGCTGGTGCCAGGCGGCGAGCTGTTCCATGGAATTGTCCGCCAGTGGCTTCAGGGCCACCTCCAGGAAGGCCATCATGTCGAGACGACCGGCGTCGTAGTCGGCCTTGAAGCGGTCATTGGCCTCGCGATAGGCCACCGCGTCCACGGCGCCCTGCTCGAGCAGGAATTCGCCCCAGGCATGGTCGCTGTCGATCGACAGCAGGGTATTGTCCAAATCGAAGATGGCCAGACTCAAGGTGTGTCTCCCGGCGCTTGGGTGAGGCGACCTCCCGGCCCGGCGATCTGTGTCGGAGTGGCCAGCAACAGGCGTACGTCATGCCCATGGGCCCCTGGCCCGGGAAGGCCACAAAGGGGGCGATTATGTCAGAACCTCGGCAGGGGTTCGAGATGTCGTATTGATGCGCTTCGAGCCATTGTGGAAGAATGCAGTCAATACCGATTGGAAAGGTGAAGCCCGTGATCGACGCAGACGGCTTTCGCCCCAACGTTGGCATCATCATCGTCAACGACCAGGGGCAGCTGCTATGGGCGCGTCGGGTAGGGCAGAACGCGTGGCAATTTCCCCAGGGAGGCATCAAGTCAGATGAGACGCCCCAGCAGGCTTTGTTCAGAGAGCTCCACGAAGAAATCGGCCTGACCGCCGAGGATGTGGAGGTACTGGCCTGCACCAGGGGGTGGCTACGCTACCGCCTGCCGCGACGCATGGTTCGCACACATTCGCGCCCAGTGTGCATAGGACAGAAACAGAAGTGGTTCCTGCTGCGGATCCGCTGCCAGGAAAGCCGCATCTGTGTGGATGGCACCCCCAAGCCCGAGTTCGATGGCTGGCGTTGGGTCAGTTACTGGTATCCGCTGGGGCAGGTGGTACCGTTCAAGAGGGAGGTCTACCGCCGAGCACTACGTGAGCTATTGCCTCGCGCCCAGAGCCTGGCGCTGGAGAAGGGATGAATCCAGCGCCCGCGGCAGCACATCAGCCACGTCGGCGAGAGGCCGGTGGCGTTGCTGCCTCCCACTTATCGTTCGGTCGCCCCATGGCCGGACCAGTACAAGAACAGGGGTGAGACCTTTCCATGCTCAAGGTCCTGCAACGAATCATTCAGGAGGTCAACAGCGCGCGCAGCCTGGACGCGGCGCTGGCGACCCTGGTGCGCCGGACACGCAAGGCGATGCAGACCGATGTCTGTTCGTTCTACCTGTTTGACGGCGAACGCGATGCGCTGGTGCTGATGGAGACCATCGGCCTGAGAACCCAGGCGGTGGGCCAGGTGGCGCTGCCGGTAGGGGAGGGGCTGGTTGGCACCGTGGCCCGCCGCGAGGAACCGCTCAACCTGGAGGACGCCCAGGCTCACCCCAGTTTCCGTTACTTCGAGGCGACCGGTGAAGAGCGCTACTCGAGCTTTCTCGGTGTGCCCATCATCCATCAGCGCCGCATGCTCGGTGTACTGGTGGTGCAACAGGCAGAGCGTCGTCGCTACGATGAATCCGACGAGGCCTTCCTGGTCACCATGGGCGCCCAGCTTGCTGGCGTGCTGGCCCATGCGCTGGCTACCGGTGGGCTAACCTGCCCGGCCTTTCCCGGCGTCCAGGCGACCTTCATCGGGGTCGCCGCCTCACCCGGCATGGCCATCGGCGAGGCGGTGGTGCTGTCACCGCCGGCCGATCTCGACAGCGTGCCGGATCTGGTGCCCACCGACGTCGAGTTCGAGATCGCGCGGCTCAAGGACGCCATCGCTCGGGTGCGCGAAGAGATTCGTGCCGCCGGCGAGCGGCTGGCCAATCGTATCTCGGCCCAGGAACTGGCGCTGTTCGACGTCTATCAGCAGATGCTCGGCGAGGCGGCGCTGTCCCAGGAAGTCGAAAAGCGTATCCGCGAGGGCCAGTGGGCGCCCGGCGCCCTGGCCGACGTGGTGCGCCGCCATGTGCAGTATCTTGAGCGGGTGGACGACGATTACCTGAGAGAGCGTGCCGCCGACGTGCGCGATCTCGGACGCCGAGTGCTGGCCCATCTGCAGGAAGAGTCGCCGCGGTTGCCCGAACACTACCCCCAGGGGGCCATCCTGATCGGTGACGAGATCAGCGTCGCGCTGCTTGGCGAGGTGCCCCGGGACCGACTTGGCGGACTGATCTCGGTACGAGGGTCGAGCAACTCCCATGTGGCCATCATCGCCCGTGCCATGGGGATTCCGCTGGTGTCGGGGATGATCGACCTGCCATTGCCGCGACTCGACGGCGCCCCGCTGGTGCTGGATGGTCACCGAGGGCGCGTGTTCGTGCGTCCTGGTCCGGAGCTGGTGGCCCATTACCAGAGCCAGATCGACGAGGAGAAGGCCCTGGCGGCGCTGCTCGAACACGAGCAGGACCTGCCCAGCGTGACCCCGGACGGTCACGCCATGACGCTGATGGTCAATACCGGACTGACCGTCGATACGGTCGCATCGCTCAAGACGCGTATCGGCGGGGTTGGCCTGTATCGCACCGAAGTGCCGTTCATGATCACCGAACGTTTCCCCGGCGAGCAGGAGCAGACCCGGCTGTACAGGGAGCAGCTCGAGAGCTTTGCCCCGCTTCCGGTGGTGATGCGGACCCTGGATATCGGTGGCGACAAGGACCTGCCGTACTTCCCCATCGAAGAGGCCAACCCCTTTCTCGGCTGGCGCGGTATTCGCGTCACCCTGGATCACCCCGAAGTGCTGATGGTACAGCTGCGCGCCATGCTCCGGGCCTCCCAGGGGCTCGACAACCTCGAGCTGCTGCTGCCCATGGTGACCAATGTCGATGAAGTCGATGACACCCTGAAGCTAATCGAGCGGGCGATCATCGAGCTGGGCGAAGAGGGGGTGGAAGTGCGCCGGCCGCGCCTCGGGGTGATGCTCGAGGTGCCGGCAACGCTCTATCAGCTCAAGGCACTGGCGGCGCGGGTCGACTTTTTCTCCGTGGGCAGCAACGACCTGACCCAGTACCTGCTGGCGGTGGATCGCAACAACCCGCGGGTCGCCGACCTCTACGATTCCTGTCACCCTGCGGTGCTGTCGGCGCTGCATCGCCTGGCCGCCGAGAGCAGCGAGCTGAACGTGCCGACCTCGGTGTGTGGCGAACTCGCCGGCGACCCGGCAGGTGCGCTGCTGCTGATGGGCATGGGCTTCCGGGTGCTGTCGATGAATGGCCCCAACCTGCCGCGTGTGCGGGCGGCCATTCGCCGGGTATCGCGGGAGGCGGCAGCCGAGCTGGTGGAGCAGACCCTTGCGCTGGATACGCCAGCCGAGGTGCGCGCCCACCTGGCGAACCGCATGCAGGCCTGGCAGCTGGCCCATCTGCTGCCGCCCAGGGATTGAGCGAGGCAGCGGCCGTCAAGGATGGCCGCGCGCCTTGGCATCTCGCAGCGTGGCCAGCGACGCTTCAGCCGTCTCGTTCGATGGTCAGCGCCAGCCGGGTCTCGCCCTGAGGCCGCCCGCCCGGGCCAAAGCGCCGTTCCGAGATGTCGAAACGCTCGCCGTTCACGTCTCGGTGCAGCGTCAACTCGCTGGTGGCACGGGTGCCGTAGTCGTCGCCGACGATAAATGCCGGTGACAGGAAGCGTTCGAGCTCCAGCCCCACGCCGGTGTCCGGCAGGCTACTGTCCGGCGCCGGGTGGCGGTCGAGGAAGCCCTGGCGGGCGCTTGCCAGGGAGGCGTGTCTGGCCTCGGTGATGTCTTCGGCCAGGGCGTTGCGCACCTGGACCAGCTTGGGCCAGGGGGTATCCAGAGAGGCGTTGGACAGGCCGTGCACTCCGGCCTCGACCGCCTGCAGCGCGCAGCCGTGGCGATGCCGCTCGAGGTGCCAAAGCCGCTTGCCGTCGCCGATCAGCAGATTGAAGCCGCCGTAGCGCAATGCCTCGCCCGCACTCTGGCATTCGAGCCAGGCCTCGAGGTCATCGGTTTCAAGGCCACGGCGCACCAGCAGGCCCCGGCTTTCGCTCGGTTGCGGTGGTATCAGTTCCGGGTCGCGAACATTGGTGATGGCGGCGAAGCGGCCGCGACGATGGATGCCGAGCCAGGTCCCGCCGGCCTCGAGGTCGCGACCGGCGACCAGCCCCGGGGCATCCGGCCAGGCGGCCAGGGGCGCGGTGGGGCGCGAGTGGACCTCGTCGCGGTTGGCGATCAAGGTGATCGGCCGCGCACTGTCCGGGGCGAAGTGAAAGGCAATCAGGCACATGGGCGCAGCGTAGCCGGATTTTCTGCCCAGGGGAATCCGGGGCGAGCCTACAACTGTGCCACCATGACAGGCTGCGGCCGGCAACGTACACTCTTGGCTTCTTCATTCAACAGGATGGAAGATGGAAGGCGACGATAGCAGGGATCGCTTTTGGCGCAGGCTGGTGATTCCCATCCTGTGGCCGGTGGTAGCCGCCCAGGGGGTGCTGCTGGCGCTGTGTCTGGTGCTGGGCGCCTCGCTGCACTGGCTGATGCCCGCCGCCGCCGGCTGGAGCACCACCCTGTGGATCGTCATGGGGCTGCTGGTGGGCACCACGCTCAACATCCTCGTCTTCCTGGTGCTGCTCAAGCATCGCCTATCCCGCGCTCAGCGTGACTTCGACAGCCTGCTCGAACGGGTCGAGAGCCAGTTGTCGCCACAACTCGATGGCCGGCACGAAGCCCCCACGCCGGAAGACTCGCTGATGGAGCGAGTCAGGTGGCTGCTCGAGGCCATCGACGCTCGACCGAAGGCAGGCCAAAGACGGCGTGGCAGTCCGCCTGACGTCGAGAGCGGTGATGCGGTTTGGCTTGAAAGCCAGGGGGAAGTCAGAGCAGATATCGGAGTAGATAGCCGAGCAGAGAACACGCCGGATTCGCTCGGCGAGCCCAGCGACTGGGAGCACGAAAGCCGGCGCCTGGCCGCCGCGCTGTCCCGCGCCAGAGAAGAGTCGCGTCTGAAGTCGAGCTACCTGAGCCACGTCGGCAAGGCATTGGCACCCTTGATCGCCGAGCTCGATCAGCTGATCAACCGGGCCGGCGACGGCGCCGAGCCCGAGGCGTTACGCCGACTGAGCGATATTCGCCTGTTGCTCGACAACCTCGAGGACGGCACCGACACGGCGCCTGTGGCAGAGCCTTCCGAGTCATCGGCCGACGAAGCGACACCCAGGGTGCTGATCGTCGACGACGGTCCGGTCAACCTGATGCTGGCGCGGGAGGTTCTCGAGCGCCGAGGCGTCGAGGTGGTGACCGCGACCCGCGGAGAGGAAGCGTTGGAGCGGCTGGCGGCGGTTGCCGTCGATCTGGTGCTGATGGATATCGTGCTGCCGGATATCGACGGCGTCGAGACCTGCCGTCGTCTGCGCGCGATGGAGGCGGCGGATTCGGGCCGCCCGCGTGCGGTGGTGATCGCCCTGACCGCCAATGCCAGCGACCAGGACCAGGCGCGCTTTCAGCAGGCCGGCATGGACGCCTGGCTGGCCAAGCCCTATCGTCCCCAGGCGCTGCTCGAACTGCTCGATCACTGGTTGCCGCTGCCGACGAGGTCGGTCTGATGCTGGCGTCCCTGGTCTCCTATCTGGCGCTCGGCACCGCGGCGGGCTTCCTGGCCGGTCTCTACGGCGTGGGTGGCGGGCTGATCATCGTGCCCAGCCTGATGACGGTATTCGCGCTGCAACAGGTGTCCGGCGAGGTGGCCATGCACCTGGCGGTGGGGACCTCGCTTGCGACCATCGTGATCACCGGCGCCTCGTCCGCCTGGGGCCACTTTCGCCGCGGCAGCATTCGGCGTGACTGGCTGGTAGCGCTGCTGCCGGGGCTGGTGATGGGCGCCGTGCTCGGGGTGTTCGTCGCCGGCGCCCTGTCGGGTGGCCTGCTCGGCACGCTGTTCGGTGTCTTTCTGCTGCTGGTCGCCGCCAAGCTGGTGCTGGGGCGCTCGCCCAAGGCGGGGCGTCAGGCACCCGGGCGTGGCAGCATGGTCGTCGCCGGCGGTGTCATCGGTGGTGTCTCTGCCCTGTTCGGTATCGGTGGGGGGACACTGAGCGTTCCCTGGCTGATTCGCTGCGGTGCCAGCATGACCCAGGCGGTCGGTACCTCGGCGGCCTGCGGACTGCCCATCGCCCTGGTCGGTGCGGTGACCTTCATCGCCGTGGGCCTTGGTGATCCGCGACTGCCCGATGGCGCCTTCGGTTTTGTCATGCTGCCGGCGCTTTTGGGGATTGCCCTGACCAGCGTTCCCTGTGCGCGGCTTGGTGTGCGACTGGCGCATCGGTTGCCTGCTCGGGTGCTCAAGCTGTCGTTCGCGCTGTTGCTGACGGTGGTGGGGCTCGGCTTCCTGCTGTAGCGAACCGTCGCCGCCGCTTGCTGTCCTATTGCCGCTGTGGCGTTTTTCTGGCGGTCATCCGCTCGTATAGCGCTACGTTACTCTCTGGTCACCTCGGTCACTTTCAGGAAATCTACCGACTATGCTGTCTTATCCCCAGATCGATCCCGTTGCCATCTCGCTGGGTCCGCTCCAGGTCCACTGGTATGGACTGATGTACGTGGTGGGCTTTGTCGCTGCCTGGTGGTTGGGCTGTCGACGCGCCCACCGCATCGGCCTGACCCGGGACGACGTGGGCGACCTGCTGTTCTACGCCGCCCTCGGCGTGGTGCTCGGTGGACGCCTTGGTTACGCGCTGTTCTACGGGCTGGATCAGTGGCTCGCGGACCCGCTGTGGATCGTCAAGGTGTGGGACGGCGGCATGAGTTTCCATGGCGGCCTGCTCGGGGTGTTGCTGGCGGCCTTGCTGTTCGCCCGGCGCAAGCACCTGGCGTTCTTCACTCTGACCGACTTCGTCGCGCCGCTGGTGCCGATCGGCCTGGGGGCCGGGCGTATCGGCAACTTCATCAATCACGAGCTGCCGGGCCGCGTCACTGACCTTCCCTGGGGTATGCCGTTCCCTGGCTACGGCCCCGAGCCGCGTCATCCTTCCTCGCTGTACGAGGCGCTGCTCGAAGGCCTGGTACTGTTCGTGGTGCTGTGGTGGGTGTCGAGCACACCGCGACGTCGCGGCCTGGTCTCTGGTCTGTTCCTGTTGATCTACGGCTTGAGCCGTTTCGCCGTGGAGTTCGTGCGTCAGCCAGACCCGCAGCTTGGCTTCATTGCCCTGGGCTGGGTCACCATGGGCATGCTGCTTAGCCTGCCGATGATCCTGTTCGGCGTGCTGTTGGTGGCCTGGTCTCGCCGCCAGCCGGTGGATGCCAGTACCGCGCCTGCGGCCGGCTAGGCGCTGACGAGCCGCCGATGCATGATGCAGCCGCCTTGGCCGCGCCCGGTTGGACACGCCCAAGAGGCTGCGTCACGCAGACCGGGCCCCGGTGGCCGCGCCAAGCTGGCCGCGTCTGGCATCGAAGCATGCCGGGCAGTACAATTGCCGGTTTTTCTGGTTTCGAGAAACCGTCCCGAATCCGTCACGACCAAGCGAGTGAATCCCGATGCCTGTTGATAGCGCTGCCGAAGCCACCGACCTTCCCGCCCTGGAGCAGCCGTATCTGGATTTGATGCGCAAGGTGCTGGACGAAGGTATCGAGCGTGACGACCGCACCGGCGTGGGCACACGCTCGATCTTTGGTCATCAGATGCGCTTTGATCTGTCCCGTGGCTTTCCGCTGGTGACCACCAAGAAGCTGCATCTGCGTTCGATCATCCATGAGCTTCTGTGGTTTCTGAAGGGCGACACCAATATCGCCTACCTCAAGGAAAACGGCGTGCGTATCTGGGACGAATGGGCCGACGAGAACGGCGACCTCGGCCCTGTCTATGGCTACCAGTGGCGTAGCTGGCCGGATCCTCGCGGTGGCAGCGTCGATCAGATCGAGACACTGCTCGACCAGCTTGCCACCAACCCGCGCTCACGGCGGCTGATCGTGTCCGCCTGGAACCCGGCGCTGGTGGACGAGATGGCACTGCCTCCCTGTCACTGCCTGTTCCAGTTCTACGTGGCCGACGGCAAGCTGTCCTGCCAGCTCTATCAGCGCAGTGCCGACATCTTCCTTGGCGTTCCCTTCAATATCGCAAGCTACGCGCTGCTCACTCGGATGATCGCCCAGGTGGCGGGTCTTGCACCCGGTGATTTCGTTCACACCCTGGGGGATGCCCACCTTTATCTGAATCATCTCGAGCAGGCCGAGCTGCAGCTGAGTCGAACGCCCACCCGGGCGCCTCGCCTGGAGCTGGAGCCGTCGGTGGATAACCTGTTCGACTTCCGTTTCGAGCACATCAGCATCCACGATTATGAACCCCATCCCCATATCAAGGCCGAGGTAGCGGTATGAGCAGCGCCGACAATGCCCAGCACTCGAGCGAAGGCCAGGACCTGGCGAGGCTCGACACCTTCGTGCCGGTGGCGATGATCGCCGCCATGTCGCGTAACCGGGTCATCGGGGTCGACAACCAGCTGCCCTGGTACCTGCCGGAGGACCTCAAGTTCTTCAAGCGCATGACCCAGGCCAAGCCCCTGGTGATGGGACGCAAGACCTTCGAGTCCATCGGCCGTCCGCTGCCTAACCGGCTGAATATCGTGGTCACCCGTGACACCTCCTTTCATCACGACGGCGTCAGGGTCTGTCACGACCTGGCCAGCGCGATCGAACTGGCCGACCGTCAGGCCACCATCGAGGCCGCCGAAGAGATCATGGTCATGGGCGGGGCTCAGATCTACGCCCAGGCCATGCCGATCGCATCGCGGCTCTATCTCACCGAGGTGGATGTCGATATCGAAGGTGACGCCCACTTCCCGGCGCTTGAGGGCGACTGGCAGGAAGTCGCCAGCGAAGCCGGCTCGCCGAGCGAAGGCCAGCCCGCCTACCGCTTCGTTCGCTACGAGCGTTCAGCCGAGAGCTGAAGCGCCTATTGCGTGGTTGCGGATTTGCGGTAGTCGCCACGGGACGAAATTGGCGTCTTGCTGGTGACACAATGAGCGTCGCCGAGCGGCGACAATTGCGACATCGCAAGCCCTGGCACAGACTGTGGCGACAACCCTGACAACAGCGGGGCGTGACCGGAGTCACCCCTGCAACGCGGCATTTTGCTGAGCCTGGAGGAGTCGACGTGATCGAGACACACGCAGAACACCCGTTGGAGGCGCTCGAGCAACGCACGGCGACGCTATTGGACGGACTGCGTGAGGGGCGTCGGCGCGAGCGGCAGCTGTCCAGCGAGCACCAGCGTATGGCCGACGAGCGCCAGCGCTTGATGGAGGAGTGCGAACGGCTGGCGTCCGAACGAGAGCGGTTGAGCGCTGAGCTGAACGCCGAATTGACCGCCGCCCGAGAACGTCAGCGTGAGCTCGAGTCGCAACTTGGCAGCGCCGTCGAACGCAGCGGTCAGCTCGAGACGGAGCTTGAGGCACTGCGCGCCGAGCGCCAGGCGCTGTTTGAAGAAAACAGCGAACTGACCGAGGAAAATCGCGAACTCGATGAACAGAATCGTGAACTCGAGGCCCACAACGCCAGGCTGCGTGAGCGCGTCGAACATCCCGAAGCCGAGCCTCAGTCCCCCGCCTTTGTTCGTCCCAAGCGACGCGCCCAGGGCCTGGCTGCATTGATGCAGCATCGCCCGCGTCATGCCAGTGGTGATCAGTCAGCCGACGAGACAGACGATCGGACGACTGAACAAGCAGCCGACCAGGCGTCTGACCAGACAGCGGCTTCCACAGCCGGTGAGCAAGCCGAGCAAGCCGAGCAAGCCGACAAGACCTCCGCTGAGCACAGCGGTGAGCAAGCCCCTGTCCAGGCCGCTGACCAAGCCCCCGAGCAAACTCCTGACCAGGATGCTGGGCGAGTGGGCGGGCCTGCCGGCGAAGTCGCTCCGGCAACTATGGCGAGCGAGGCGTCCCCGGAACCGTCCACTGACGCGACGGTGTCATCCGACGCCTCTCGGTCGAAGCCAAGCCAACAAAGCCAAGGGGCGCCTTCCAGGAACGCTGACCTCCAGGGTGATACATCCGAAGCGACGGCCTCCGACGAGGCTGGCCGCCAGGGGGATCTGGCCATCGACAAGGCGCCGTCTCCCCAGGCGCTGTTGGGTGAGTGGTACCAGCGCTATGACAAGACCTTCTTCAAGGGCCACACCCGTCCCTTGAAGGTGGGCATCCACGAGGACCTGGCGGCCAGCGAGCCCTGGCCCGAGAAGCTGGTGCGGCGGGCCCTGGCCTGCTACGTCAACCTGCCGCGGTATCTCAAGTCGGTCAGGGAAGGCGCCGAGCGTATCGACCTCCAGGGCGCGCTGGTCGGGGCGGTCGATGCCCAGGCCGCCGAACACGCCAAGCGCAAGCTGGACCGCCTGCAGGCGGAGCAGCAAGGGCGCGGCAAGGTGTCGCAGCGGCGCAGCGGCCAGGGCCGGCGGCGCGCTGGCGCTGGCAAGGGCAAACAACCCCAGGGGGCATCAAATGCCGACCCGCAGCCCCATCGGGAAGTCGAGAGTGAACAGAGCAGCCGCACGGCGATGTCACAGGGGCGTCCCCCGCATCTCCACCAGCCGCAGAACGAGTCCAGGCACCAGCCTCATGGCCACGACAGCGAGGAATCGCGTCTGCAGCGCAAACTCGACGCCCTGATGGCCCGCCACAATAGTAGTCACTGACCGCGCTCCCTGGGTGTGGTCGTTGTCTGGGCGCTTTATGCATGGTCCTCATATGCGGTCATCAATTGTGCGGTCCTTATGGGCCGCCGCCGCCGTTGACGACTGTCGACAGTGTTCAACCCAGCTGACTTGAAAGCGTCACATCAGCGGGGCATGATGTAGTCGCTATGCCCGGCGCAGCATTCTATGCAGAATCGGTACGAGGTTAGCGAACAATGTTCGTTAAGTCGGTTTTCCGGTTCCAGCGCTGGCGGCGCCTTCGCAGGGATCGGTGTCGAATCGAGGGGCAGCGGGAACGAAAACAGTGTTTTTTTCTTGTTGCGCTCCTGAGAATCCCGGTATATGGTTGCCCTTGCGAGCATTGGACTATAACAAGGCTTCGCCGCTGTCAGGCTCGCTGCCTCGGTTCCCTGCCAGGAACCACAAGGCCAGAAAAACGAGCCGGCAATGACCGGCAAGCCAAGGCTGCCAAGCGCAGCAACGATCGAAACAGCAAGCTAGTCAAAAGGAACTCAGCAATGAAAAAGACACTGTTAGCGACTGCCATCGCCGGTGCTGCCGCCTTTACCGCTGCAGGCGCCCAGGCTGCCACCGTCTACAACCAGGACGGCACCAAACTCGACATCTACGGCAACGTCCAGATTGTCTACGCCGGGGTGAAGGACGAAGACGGTCACTCCCGTGACGAGATTGCCGACAACGGTTCTACCTTCGGCTTCGCCGCTGAGCACGTCATCTACAACGGTCTGATCGGCTACGCCAAGATCGAAATCGACGACTTCAAGGCCGACGAAATGAAGGTCGCTGGTCGTGATGCAGGCGACACCGCCTACATCGGCCTGAAGGGCAACTTCGGTGACGCGCGCATCGGTTCCTATGACTCCCTGCTGGACGACTGGATCCAGGATCCGATCTCCAACAACGAATACTTCGACGTCTCCGACTCCAACACCTTCAAGGGTGCTCCGGGTGAAGACGCCGATGACGCCAGCGTTGTTGCCGGCGATCCCGAAGGCGACAAGATCACCTACACCTCTCCGGTCTGGGGCGGCTTCCAGTTCGCTCTGGGTACCCAGTACAAGGGTGACGCCGAGAACGAAAACCTGACCGACGGTGGCGAAGCCTCCATCTTCGGTGGTCTGAAGTACACCATCGGCGGCTTCTCTGTCGCCGGTGTCTACGACGACCTGGGCATCTACGACATCGAAGACCAGTCTGTCAGCTACCTGTCCACTGACGTGGCTGCTGACGGCACCGTCACCACCACTCAGAACAACGTCACCATCGATGACGAAGATCTGGGTGATCAGTACGGTGTCACCATGCAGTACCAGTGGGACAGCCTGCGCGTCGCCGTCAAGTACGAGCGCTTCGAGTCTGACAACGACTTCCTGAAGGACGCTGACTACTACGCCATCGGTGCCCGTTACGGCTACCTGAACGGCATGGGTGACATCTACGGTTCCTACCAGTACATCGACCTCGGCGGCAGCGGCTTCAGCGACTTCGACAGCGCCAACGATGACGAGAACGACGACGACAACTTCAACGAAGTGGTTGCCGGTGTGACCTACAACATCTCCGACGCCATGTACACCTACGTGGAAGGCGCCGTGCGTGACCGTGACAACGACCAGGGTGACGGCTACGCCGTGGGTCTGACCTACCTGTTCTAATCCGACAGGTTTGACCCCCTAGCGTTGGAACGCTATAAACGAAAGCCGATCCTCCGGGATCGGCTTTTTTTCTGCTCTCAATCGGCAAGCATGTGAGGATCCATGAAAGACGTCACCCTACCCGCGGCGCTGCTGGCGCTTGGTGTTGCCCTTGCAGGTACCACCGTACAGGCTTCTGACAGTGCCATGACCGAGCGCTTCCGTGAGGAGAACCGCCAGCTCGATCTGACCGGCTTCTTCAAGCCGGAGAGTGACGCCCGCAGCCAGAGCTTCATGTTCGGGTCCCCCCATGCCCATGACTTCGAGGTAGAGGAAGAAGGGGTCTATCGTTTCGAGAGCCGTGTCAGCGCAGGCTATGAAGACAGCTACCAGATCGATGCGGTGCTGATGGACGATGCCGGCAATGTGATCGCTCGGGGCGAGGGCTACGGCCAGGACGGCGGTCTCCAGTTGGAGAGTCGCCTGACGCCTGGCATGTACGAGCTGCAGGTCAAGGGCACCCGCTTTGGCCGACGCGGCCGCGCCGGCGACGGCTACAGCATCGCCGTGGTGGGTCTCGATGATCGCGGTAATCGTATCGAGGTGGATGATGGCACGGGTCTGCAGTTCGTGGGCTCGGATCGTGACGGAAGCCAGAGCGCCTTTGTTACCAGTCGTGACGCAGTGGTCACCCTGGGTAGTCAATCCGGTGCCTCCGGGGCCGCCGCGACTCAGTCTGCCGCAGCCCAGTCCTCCAGCGCAGCAGCGACTTCTGCGTCTGCCTCCTCCGCAGCGGCAGCAGGCGAAGTGGCCTCAAGCGCAGGTGCCTCGGCGGCCACCACGGCGTCCACGGCCGGGGTGGCGGGTTCCTCCTCGGCGGCCGGTGCCACAGCAGGTGCAGCCGCCGGCGCAGGCGCGGCAGCCAGCGTCAGCGGTAGTGCAGCGCGCAGCGATAACCCGGATGAGCGTCAGGTGCAGAGCGTCAAGACCGACGTCAAGATTCGCGCTCGTGGTGAGGTACTGAGCTTCAACGTGGCCGAGCCGAGCAGCGTGCGTATCACCACCTCGACCTTCCCGCCGGGCGACGAAGACACCTATCGCCTGACCATGGAGGTGGCCGATTCCTCCGGGCGTATCGTCGCCGAGGGCGAAGGCCAGGGCTTCAACGGCAACGTCGATCTGACCACCCAGCTGGACCCGGGCATGTACCATATCCGGGTCGCCGGTCAGAAGTTCGGCAACGCCCAGGACGGCCCCAACAACTACGAGCTCAAGGTCGTGCTCGACAACTGATATCGCGAGCGACGTATCGTCGCGAGTGGTGACAACAGGACGGGCCCTTCGGGGCCCGTTTTTTGTGCAAGACGTTGGTCTCTGGCCGGTGGGGTCGCCCGACAAGCCGAACGATGCCACCACGGTGGACACAAAAAAATACCCCCGCCTTTAGGCGGGGGCATGGGGACGTGCTGTGACGGGATTGGTCAGCGGGTGGCACTTCTCGCCTGGTGGCAAGATGGGTCAGTCACCGATTCTGGCGATGGCCTCACGCACACCGGCAGCGTACTCCGGGTGGCACTTCTCGAAGTGGCCGAGCTGACGCTCCTTGATAAAGTCCGGGACACCCTGCATATGCCGGGCGATATTGCCGAACAGTCGCTCCCGCTGCTCCGGGCTCATCAATTCGAACAGGGCGCGAGGCTGTGCGTAGTCGTCATTGCCTTCGCGGTGGTCGTAGCGCCAGGCGTCGCCTTCCAGCGGCAGCGGCGGTTCCACTACGCTCGGGTCCTCGGTCGGTCCATCGAAGGAGTTGGGCTCGTAGTAGGCGTCGCCGTTTTGCTCTCCGTTGGCGAAGAAGCGCATCGGGCCGTCCTTGTGGTAGTGGTGGACCGGACACTTCGGCTGGTTGACCGGCAGCGCCTCGTAGTGGGTGCCGAGGCGGTAGCGGTGGGCGTCGGCGTAAGAGAACACCCGTGCCTGCAGCATCTTGTCCGGCGAGAAGCCGATGCCCGGCACCTTGTTGGACGGTGAGAAGGCAGCCTGCTCGATCTCGGCAAAGTAGTTGTCGGCGTTGCGGTTGAGCTCGAAGTAGCCGACCTCGATCAGCGGGTAGTCGCCATGGGGCCACACCTTGGTCAGGTCGAAGGGATTGAACGGCGCCTGCCTGGCCTGTTCCTCGGTCATCACCTGGATAAAGAAGTTCCAGCGCGGGTAGTCGCCGTTTTCCAGGGCGTTGTAGAGGTCTTCCTGGGTGGTCTCGCGGCTCTTGCCCACCACCTGTTCGGCCTCGGCATCGGTAAAGTGCTTGTGACCCTGGGCGGTGCGGAAGTGGAACTTGCACCACACGCGCTGGTTGTCGGCGTTGATCAATGAGTAGGTGTGGGAACCGTAGCCATTGATGTGACGAACGTCGGTGGGCAGGCCACGGTCCGACATCAGCATGGTCACCTGATGCAGTGACTCTGGCGACAGCGACCAGAAGTCCCAGGCCGCGGTGGCCGAGCGCATGTTGGTGCGCGGGTGGCGCTTCTGGGTATGGATGAAGTCCGGGAACTTGGACGGATCACGGATAAAGAACACCGGCGTATTGTTGCCGACCACATCCCAGTTGCCTTCCTCGGTGTAGAACTTCAGGGCGAAGCCGCGCACGTCACGCTCGGCGTCCGCCGCACCCTGTTCGCCGGCCACGGTGGAGAAGCGGGCCAGCATCGGCGTCTGGCTACCCGGGGTGAAGACCTTGGCCTTGGAGTAGCGGGTGATGTCCTGGGTGATGGTCAGGGTGCCGTGGGCGCCCCAGCCCTTGGCGTGGACGGTGCGCTCGGGGATGCGCTCGCGGTTCTGGTGAGCGAGTTTCTCGAGAAGCTGGTAGTCCTCGAGCAGCAGAGGTCCACGGGGGCCCGCACTCAGGCTGTTCTGGTTGTCACCGATGGGGGCACCGGCGCTGGTGGTCATTGTCTTGCGGGTCATGTGGCGTCTCCTGCTCTTGGTCTGGTCCGATATAAGGTATAGACCGCTGTCGACGAAGAACAATCGAACCTTTCTATTTCGTTTATAGGAAATGGATGTTTAGCGTTACTATTTATGCTATTCACGATGCATGTAACGTATTTCGCACCACCGCCACCGGCGGTTCGACCCTGAAGGAAAGCCTTCGTGCCCAAGCTGTGCAGATTTGTCGCTTCGCTCTCGCTGCAACTGAGAATGATGACTGGCCTGGCGATGACCTGGGTTGTCGTGGTGACGATCCTGCTGGCGTGGGGCTGGTACACCGGCAAGGACCTGGTGCGTGAGGTGAACTTTTCTCACCTGCGTTACGAGACGCATCTAATCGCCGATGAGGTGACCGAAGAGATCGAGACACGCCTGGCGATGCTTGAGCGGGTGGCGTCCAGGCACCCGAGTGGCGCGTTGCTCGACCCCGGCGGTGGGGTGTTGAAGGAAAACAGCGTATTGCTCGAGCTGTTCGACGGCCTGGTGGTATTCGACGGCGACGGCAGGGTGGTCACCGATTGGCCGGTGACACCGGGGCGCGAAGGGCTCGATATCAGCGATCGCGAGTACTTCAGTTTTTTGCGCGAGGTCGGGCGGCCCTACGTCAGTGACCCCATCTATGGGCGTATTACCGGGCTTCCGCTGGTGCTGTTACTGGTGCCGCTGAAGGGCGACGATGGTCGCTTCATGGGGGCTTTGGGAGGCGTAGTCGAAGTTCACTCGGGCGGTATCTTCCGACGCTTGAGCCGGGTCCGGCTGGGTAACGAAGGCTACGCAGCCGTGTTCAGCGCCTCAGGGCAGGTGCTCTATCACCCTGACCGCCAGCGCGTGATGGGGACGCTGGGAGACCTCTCCCACAACCCGGCCCTGGACCTGGCCCTCGATGGCTGGGAGGGCGAGCGTTTTGGACCTACGGTAAATGGCGAAATGACCTTTCAGGCATACCGGCAGGTGTGGCCGGCGGACTGGATCGTCGGCGTGTTCTTGCCGGAAGGCCAGGTATTGGCGCCCTTGTGGGGCTTGCTGAAACGCCTCAGCTGGGTCGGGGTGGGTATCGCGCTATTGCTGCTGCCACTTCTTGGCTGGATGGTATGGCTGCTGCTGCGGCCGCTTTACCAGTTGCAGTCGCAGATCGCCCAGGTAGGCAAGGGGCTGCGTGGTCGCGTCGTGCTGGGTACCGAGATGAAGGAATTGACCCAGGTGGCCGAGGCTTTCAATGCCGTGGAGGTCGAGCGAGAACGGGCGCTGAATGATTTGCGCGGACGTCAGGCGTTCCTCGACAGCGTGCTGGCGTCCTCGCCGGTGGGCATGTTCGTGACCGACACCCAGGGTCGCATCACCTACATGAATGACGCCCTGGCCCAGTTGACCGGTCGTACCATGAAAGGGCAGGACCGCTATGGTTGGGTCCAGGCGATCCATGCCGAGGATCGCGATGCGGCGATCGAGCTGTGGCGCTACAGCATGGCCTCAGGGAAGGACTTTCTGCGTCAATACCGCTACTGGCGGGCCGATGGCGAGCTTCTATGGCTGGAGGTTCACGCCAGCCAGGTCGCCATCGATACCGAGGTGATTGGCTTCGTCGGTACCGTCAAGGACATCACCGCCCGTCGTCAGCAGGAGGCAATACGTCAGTGGGAGGCCGAACACGATCCCCTTACCGGCCTCTTGAACCGACGAGGCTTCGAGCGTCGCCTCGAAGAGGCCATGGCGGACTGGCGCAAGATGGCCAAGCCCTCCGTTCTGATGCTGTTCGACCTGGATCGGTTCAAGCCGATCAACGATGAGGGTGGCCACCCGCTCGGTGACGAGATGCTGCGTCGCATCGCTCGGGAAGTCGGCCGCTGTGTTCGTAGCAGCGATCACGTGGCTCGCCCGGGCGGCGATGAATTCGCGGTGCTGCTGCCAAGTTGTACGCTGGCCCAGGCGCAACGTATCGGCGAAGACATCCTGACAGCGATCAATGACACCTGTGTGGTCCACGAGGGGCGTGAATACCATGTCACCACGAGCCTCGGCATCACCGAGTTTCGTGAAGGCGATGCCGATATTCACACTCCCATCGAACGTGCTGATGCGGCCAGCTATGCGGCCAAGCGCCAGGGGCGCAATCGCCTGGTGGTGGACGAGAGCGAGGCGTAAGGCCGGCCGCACCGACGACACCACCGACGTCCCCACCGCCAACTTTCAGTCTGTCGCATCAGCGCCTGGGCGTCGTCGGTCGACGACCGATGACCCCCAGGCACTTTTTCATCCAGGCCGAAGGGGGCAGGGCATCTTCAGGGATGCTATTGATTGCCGCGTAGCTGGCGCTCCAGCTGTCCCAGCCGTGGGTCGTCCGGGCGCAGTCGGCGCAACTCGGCCAGGGCCGACAGCGCCTGGGGGATGCGCCCGCTGGTGGCGTTGACGTAGACCAGGGCGTAGAGCAGGTCGGGATCACCGGGTGCCTGCCGGCGTCCCTGCTCGAGCGCCGCCAGGGCCTCGTCCTTGCGTCCCAGGCGGTCCAGCATCAGTCCGCGGTTGTAGTGGGTGCGGGCGTGGTCCGGGCGCCATTCGGCGGCCTTCTCAAGCCAGGACAGGGCCTCTTCCATCCCACCCTCCTCCTGCATCCCTCCATCCTCTGCCAGCGACAGCGCCAGCAGGTAGGCCAGGTGGCCTCGATCCGGCGCGGGCATGCCATCGAGGGCGATGCCGTCCTTCAGCAGTGCTCGGGCGTCCTGTTGGCGGCCTTCGGCGCTGAGCTGGGTGACCAGGTTGGCGCGGGCCGGCAGGAAGTAGGGGTCCATCGCCAGCGCCGCACGATACTGTCGCTCGGCTTCGTCCTCGCGTCCGGTGCGCGCCAGCAGTACCGCCAGGTTGAGGCGGTTGCCGGGCAGGTCGGCGTTCTGCTCCAGGCGCCGCTCGTAGTCGCGACGTGCCTCCAGAAAGGCTGCACGACGCTCTTGTGGCATGACCATCAACGAGGTGCCGGCCAGCGCCTTGACCGCCTCGTCGCGGACCGCCAGGCGTTCGTCATCGATCAGTGGAAGCAGCAGCTCGACCCTGGCGCCTTCGGGGGCCTGGGCGAATACTGGCGCTGCGGCGGCGCGGACCAGTGGGGACTCGTCTTGCAGCGCCTGCTCAAGCGTCGGCAGGGCGTCGCCGGCAAAGGGGGTGAGCTCGTCCACCGCGGTGGCGCGCACGATGTCAGGAGTATCGTCATCATCGATCAGCGCCTTGAGGTAGTCCGGCGCTTCAGGGCGGCCCTGGCGGGCCGACTGAAGCGCCACACCGTAGTGGGAACGACTGGCGCTGCGGCTGTCGTCACCGAACCACTCACGAATCTGCGCCGCGGCGTCGGCGGGCGACAGGTCCTGGTGGCAGCCGGTGCAGGCGTCGGGGCTACCGGTGGCCTCGGCGAGATCCGGGCGGGGCACCCGGAAGCTGTGGTCGCGACGCGGGTCCACCACCATGTAGGTGGTCTCGGGCATATGGCAGCTCACGCACTGGGCGCCTTCGCTGCCGGGGGTATGGTGATGGTGCTCGGGACTGT
The DNA here is from genome assembly GCF_030733595.1 of Halomonas sp. MMSF_3323. Lineage (NCBI taxonomy): Bacteria > Pseudomonadati > Pseudomonadota > Gammaproteobacteria > Oceanospirillales > Halomonadaceae > Halomonas > Halomonas sp. MMSF_3323. The sequence continues at coordinate 47,134 of NZ_JASHIT010000032.1, forward strand.
CGTAGTTGTTGCGCTGCATGGTCGGGAAACGCGGCGGAGGCGCCGGGTTGTGGCACTGCAGGCACAGGCCGTTGCCCTCGATCTTTACCTCGCTGGTATGCGGGTCATGACAGTCCACGCAGCCGACACCCTGCTGGTACATGCGGCTCTGGGTGAACGAGCCATAGACGTAGACCTCGCCCTGTATCTGGCCGTCGGCGTGGTACATGCCCTCGCCCAACAGGCTCGGCAGGGCGGCATCGGTCAGCGGAGCACCATGCACCGGGCCCGCGCCCAGCATCTGGCGACGACTGTGGCAGCGAGCGCACTGCTCGACCAGCTCGGGGGCGTCCATTTCGGCGAGATCGAGGGCAAGGCCCATATCGCCGCTTGAGGCGGGAGAGGATTCGGGAGCGTCTTCGTCGGCCTGCCACTGGGCCGCCCAGTCCAGGTGATCCTGGGCGGGGCCGTGGCAACTCTGGCAGCCGACACTCTGCTCGTGCCAAGTGGTGGCGAAGCTGTCGCTTTCAAGATCGTAGTGCTTCTCGAGGTTGGTCGAGTGGCAGTCGGCGCACATGGCGTTCCAGTTCTGGTAGCGCCCGCGCCAGTGCAGGGGGTCATCGGGGGTAAACGCCTGGCCCGGGTAGAGCGAGAACCAGCGCTGTCCACCTTCGTCGGCGGGGCGCGAGTCCCAGGCGATGGTCAAACTCTGCAGTCGTCCCCCTGGCTGCTCCACCAGATACTGCTGCAGCGGGCGTACGCCGAAGGTGTGGCGGATCTCGAAGGTCTCGGCGGGATCCTGCGGTCCTTCCAGGGTCGCCAGGAAGGTATCGCCTCGGCGGTGAAAGCGTGCCTTGACCTCGCCATCCTCGAAGCTGGCTTCGTCGAAGTCGCCCAGTACGTTGTCGGGGGTGGCGTCGCGCAGCGCCCAGGCGTGGTCGGAATCCTGCCATGCCTGGGTCTCGGCCTCGTGACAGGAGGCGCAGCTTCCTTCGGGGGCGTAGCCCTTGGCTTCGGTGGCCGTCGTCGGGGGCGTTCCCTGAGGCGTCTGGGCAATGCTCTCCGGTGCGGCCAGCAACCCCGCCATCAGGGCCATGGCAAGCGCTGGTGCCGATACCATCGAAAGCGCTGGTGTCAGCGTCGTCGAAAGCGCTGGTGCGGGCCCTGTGGACTCGACGCTCGGAAGGAGCGTCGCAAGTCGAGCACGCAGGCATCGAAGAAAGGATAAACGGCCAGGTTCACGCATTACGTCGGGTCACTTGTGCAGTCGGGTTCAACGCCGTCAGGCGGTCGTGGGCAAGCTGTCGGTTTGCAGGGCGCGATGATGCAAGCTCTCGTGCACTTGGCAGGGCCTGTGCCAGGCGTTGCCAGAGGGATTCTTTATTGTCTATGCCATCGCCGCCGCCATCCCCATCGCCGCCGCCATCGCCACCAGTATCGCGAAAACCTGCCGCTGGCTTGGCGATCTCGCGGTCGGGACCGAGGCAGGCGCGACACAGGGCGTCGAGTTGGTTGGCAAAGCGGGCGCGCGCCTCGCTATTGCTGTCCAGATGGGGTTCCAGGGCCTCCCAGTGTCGGCGCACCGCGACCAGGTCGCGGGCATCGAGGGATCGCTTCAGACGCTGAAGCCCGGCCACGCCGCTGGCCTCGCGACGCTGGCGCTGTTGTTGCTGGTGATATTGCCAATGCGCACGCACCTTGGCACCGATGGCAAGGCGCCGCCACAGCCAGGTGGCGAGCGACACCAGCAGCACCAGTCCCAGCAGCCAGGGCAAGACGCCGAGAACGAGGCGGGCCCAGTCCTCTGCGCTGCGTGCGGCGCGGGGTGCCGAGACGCTGACCTCGATTGGCGCAAGCTCGGCCTGCTCCAGGCTGTCGCTTTCGGGATCGTACCAGCGCAGCGAGACTCCGGGCAGAGAACTCTTGCCGCCAGTTTCGGCCACATAGGTCACCCGGTCGGTACGGGTGCCGCCATCGCTGGACTCTTCAAGGCGTGGTGTCTCGGGATAGACCCCGAGCGGGGCCATCGCTGTCTCGTCGCCTGCCTCCTTGGCCGTTGCAGATAGCAGGTCGGGCAGCAGCAGGGCGCTGCCGCCGCTCAGTCGCGCGGTGACCGTGCGGGTGACGCTGTCGCCGGCCTCGAGCTCGATGGGGCCGCTGTCGCCGTCGGCATCGTCTTGCTCCGGTGACTGTCGGTCGTCGCCCGCGTTTTCGGTGTCGTCAGCATCACCATCGTCTCCCTTCTGGCCCTGCGCCTGCTCACCGTTCTCTCCGTTCTCTCCGCTCTTGCCGCTCTTGCCGTTCTCTCCGTGCTTGCCCGCTCGCACGATCTCGAGCGTCTGGGTCAGCTCGATGTCGCGGGCCGACAGATAGGGCTCGAGTCCCTCGGCGGCCTCGGGCAGCTGGGCCGTCAGGGTCACCGGTGGCAGGGTGAGGCGTTGCTGGGTCGGGGAGTTGTCCTCGGGAGAGGCATAGGTGACCTCGAGGCTGCCGCTGCCCAGTTCGAAGCGTCCGGCGGACAGTGGCGTCAGGCGATAGCGGCGCGAGACACCGGACCAGGTCTTTCCATCGACGCGCTGGCTGGTCGGGGTGGTGGCGCGATCGCCCAGGGTCACCCTGAGCCCCGGCTGGTCCAGGCTCGGAAAGGTCACCGGCTCAGGCATCCAGGTGGGTACCAGCACCTGGACACGCAGCTCGGCGCTGTCGCCGGGCGCCAGCTCCTGCGGCTCGAGCTCGACCGTGAGCCGGACCGGGGACGAGCTGGTATCCGCCGCTGTCGCTGCGGCCGAGCAAAGCGTCGACGTCAGCGCCAGCGACGACAGCAGCAACGACAGCAGCATGAGCCCCGCCAGACGCGGCGCACTCTTGCCAGGGCGCGAGGCGCGGCTGACTCGACGTGGGTTCATGGCGCCGTCTCCCTGTCGTTGTCGCTATCACTATCAGAGCTAGCGGGAGCCTGCGCCTCGATGGCGAAGCGCTGGCGCAGGAAGTCGCTGGTATCGGTGTCCAGGGTCTCGATCCACTGCTCGGCGGTGATCTGCTGGCCAGGTTCCTCCACCGGCTGTTCGGTGTCCTCACCCCGGGCCTCTTCATTGTCGAATACCACGTCGTCGGCGCCGATGCCGAGCTCCTCGCCGGTATCGGACTGCTCACGGGTGTCCTCGACGTAAGCGAGAATCTCCCTGGCCAGTTCCAGGTTGCGTTGACCTTCGGGATAGTCGGGGTCGCGCGCGAGCACCGTCTCGAAGGCGTCGATGGCGGGGCGGTACTGACGATTCTTGATCAGCGCCAGCCCCTGGGTGAAGGCGGCATCGGCGCTGTCGAGCCGGTCGAGCACCTCGACCGCCGCCTGGTACTGGCCATCGCGGTAGAGCGCATAGCCGAGCCAGGCCGGATCCTTGAAGTGGCGGGCCGCACGGCCGTAGTCGTTGCGTTCGGCCCACCATCGGCCCTGCTGATCCGGCGTCAGAAAGGCGTCCGCGAGGCCCTGGGTCAGCCTTCCCGCCAGGCTGGTGTCGAGGGTCTCGGTGGCCCGGGACGCCTCCTGGGCCAGGGCCGGCGTGACGGGCCCGGCCCACAGCACCGGCAGCAGCGCCAGGCCGGACAGGCCGAGCTGCCAGCCGCGGCGAAAGCCCAGTAGAGCGAGCAGTGCCGCCGGCCAGGCCAGCCATACGCCGCGATCCTCCCAGGCCAGGCGGTCGTCATCGCGTAGCGCCTGCTGGTAGGTGGCGGCCAGACGGCGGGTGATCTCGTCCACGTCGGCGTCGTCAACGCTCAGCCCCACGCGGGTCGCGCCTGCCACCGACGCCGTGCTTGTCCCGGAGCTTCCGGGAGCGTTCATGTCCAGCACCAGCAGGGTGTCATCCTCGCCGAGACCGGCCGTGACGGAACCCTGGGCGGTGACGCCGTCGCTCACCAGCAGTACCGCGCCGGGAAGCCCTGCGTTGTCGCGTCGAGCCCCGTCGAGCACGCTGGCGGCAAGCGCCAGCGCTTGCCCGGCGGCGTCGCCCTCTTCCGGCATGACGTCGCTGGAAAGCCCCTCGAGGTAGGGCGTGACCAGCGCCGGGTCGTCGGTCAGCGGCACCACCTGGTGGGCACTGCCGGCGTAGGCGATCAAGGCGGTACGGGCGCCGTCGCGACGCTCGAGCAGGGTCTGGATCTTGTGCTTGGCGCGCTCCATGCGGCTTGGTGGCACGTCGCTCTGGTCCATGCTGGCGCTGACCTCCAGCACCACCACCAGCGGGGCGCTCTGGGCGATCAGCGGGTTGGGCATGCGCGTCCAGGCGGGACCGGCAACGCCCAGGATCAGCAGGATGGCCAGCAGCGCCAGGGTGTCCAGCGGCCGCAGTCGGCGGCGGTCGTGCCCATCGGCACGCAGGGCAGATGCCAGGTGGGGGGCAAAATGGTCACCGCCGATGTCCGCCGAGGGGATCCGTCGGCGCCACCACCACAGCACCACCACCAGCGGCAGCAGCAGGCACCATAGTGGACGCAGCAGGTGCAGCGCGGAGAGACCGTCGAGCCACTCGCTCATGGCGTGCCCTCCTGCGTGTTGTCACCGCGGCTGGTATCAGGGTGTTCGGCGACGTCTGTCCGGGCATCTGCCTTCCCGCCAGAGGGAGCGCCAGCCGTTCGCGAGCGGACCAACTGCCGGCGATCGAGCGCCAGGGTCAGCAGCACCAGCGCTGCCGCCAACGCTAGCGGCCAGTGACTCAGCGAGCGGTGCTCGCGATAGCTGTGTGTGGCGACCTCACGCGGTGCCAGTTCATCGATCCGCGCGTAGATGGCGGCAAGCGCCTGCTGGTCGGTGGCGGTGAAGAAGGCGCCGTCGGTGGTCTCGGCGATGGCCTCGAGGGTTTCGCTATCGACGCGGTTTTCGCCGCTGCCCTGGGGGTCACCCATGGCGATGGTGATCACCCGCACATCGCGCTCGGCGGCGATGGAGGCGGCGTTGATGGGGCTCATGCGGCTGCCGGTGTCGGCGCCGTCGGACAGCAGGATCAACAGCCGCTGTTCCACGTCGCTTGCCTCGAACTGGCGGATGGCCAGACCCATGGCGTCACCCAGCGCGGTATGCGGGCCGGCCATGCCGACCTCGGTCTGGTCGAGCAGCGTGGTCAGCGTCTTGAGGTCCTCGGTCAGCGGCGCCTGGACGTAGGCCCGCGAGCCAAACACGATCAGCGCCAGACGCTCGCCCTCGCGATCGGCGACGAAGTCGGCGATGACCTCCTTGACCGCCGCCAGGCGCTGGCGGGGCTCACCCTCGGCATCGATCAGGTCGGACTCATCCATGCTGCCGGAGATGTCCACCGCCAGGATCAGGTCGCGGGCGGCGCTCTGCCAGACGATGGGTTCGCTGAGTTTCTCCGGACGGGCCAGGGCCAGCACGATCAGTCCCCACACCAGCGGCTGTGTCAGCCGAGCCAGCGGCGAGCGCTGGCGGCCGCGCGGAACCGAGACACCGGCGGCCTCCACCAGTCGCTGAAAGAACGGCAGGCGCAGCGCTGCCAGCCGTTGGCGGTGGGCTGGCAGCAGCCAGTAGGCCAGTAACGGCAGCGGCAGCAGGGCCAGCGCCCAGGGCGTCGCCAGTTCGATCATGACGCCGACTCCTGGGGAATATCGCGACGGTGGTGGCGGATCCAGCGTCGGCTCAGTGCCACGAGTTCCGCCGATGGGGGATTGGTGCCGTCTGTCGGGGTGGCCCGGTAGGGCGCCGTGGACAGCTCCTGGCCCAGCGGGCCGTCGAAATGCGGGGTGCGTCTGTCGCCCAGGCTTGCATCGAGAAAGCGCCACCAGCGCTGGCCGGTCAGGCCGGCGACACGCTCTCGCGGATAGGCAGAGAGGGCGGTCCGCCTGAGGATCTCCGCCAGGGCGATCGCTCCTTCGTCATCCAGGCGCTGGCCGAGCTCGATCAGGGCGGCGCGGCGATAGGCATCGGCACGCCAGCGCAGATACCGACGGATGCCCCATAGCGCCAATAGCGCCACTATCACGACGGCCAGCAGCGACCAGCCCCAGGTCTGGGGTATCCAGGGGATCGCAGGGGGAACCGGTGCCTCGGACAGCTGATCGATCAGGTCGGGCAACATCACGATATCGTCGTTGCTCGCAGCGGTACTCATCGCGGCCCCCCTGTCGCCGGGTCATCGCCAGCGTCTGAACCAGCAGCACCCTCGGACGGCAGCCCCAGTAAGGTACGCAGCTGGGGCAGGGTGGGGGAGCCCGCAGACAGCGACGCCAGGCCTACGCCAAGCTGTCGTGACCAGCGCTCAAGCTGCTGGCGGCGCTCCCTGGCCACGCTTTCCAACGCCCGGCGCTGATCGGCGTCGGAGGTATCAAAGCGGGCGTGGCGTTGACCGTCGGTGGCCACGCAGGCGAGGTCGTCAGGCAAGCGCTCGGACAAGGGGTCGCTGACCGCCACCAGCATCAGGTCATTGTGGCGGCGGATGGCGCCGAGCAGTGCTTCGGTGCGCGGGCCCGGAACGTCGAAATCGCTGAGCAGGATGATCAGGTGGTCACGGCTGGCCAGGCGTGCCACCGACGTCAGTACCTGATCCAGCGAGGTCGGCGCGGGTGCCTTGCGCTGTGGATGCAAGGCCTGGTTGGCCTGGGCCAGGGCGCTCAGGTAGCGCATCAGCTGGGCCCGGGAGCGACGCGGTCGGAACTCTTCGACGGCCTCGTCGCTGACCACGATGCCGCCCACCCGGTCGCCCTGCTCCAGCACAGCGAAGCCCAGCAGCGCGGCGGCTTCGGCGGCGGTGACCGACTTCATGGCGTGGCGGCTGCCGAAGAACATCGACATGCGCTGGTCGACCACCAACAGGGCGGGGCGATCGCGCTCTTCGGTGAACACCCGTACATGGGGAGTGCCGGTGCGCGCGGTGACCCGCCAGTCGATGTTGCGCACGTCGTCCGATGGCTGATAGTCGCGTAGTTCAAGGAAGTCCAGGCCGCGCCCCCGGAGGTGCGAGCCATGGCGGCCATTGAGCACGCTGCGAGCCGGCTGGCGCGGCAGCAGTCGCAGGCGGCGGCCCTGGGGTTCCAGGGCCGTCAGCTGGGCCAGGTCCAGGTGCACGCGCGGATCCAGCGTGGTTCGCTCCGTGGAGCCGGGCACCGTCCGGGAAGCCGGGTGTCTGGCGAATGGCAGGCGCATCGATACCTCTTGTCCAGGGATCCGTCCCTTGCCGGGGCGAGGCTCACGCCGTGGCGAAGTCTGGCGGCTAGAAGGCGTGTACGGACCGGGTCCAGGCCTCAGGGGAGCGCCACGCAGCCAAGCAGGGTGGCGACCGCGTCGTCGGCGCTGAAGCCCTGGCCCTGGGCCTCGAAGCTCAGCCCGATGCGGTGGCGCAGCACCTCCGGAGCCACCTGCTGGACGTCCACCGGATCCACGTAGTCGCGGCCTTCGAGCCAGGCGTGGGCGCGGGCGCAACGGTCGAGCGCCAGCGAGGCGCGCGGGCTGGCGCCGAGTTCGATGTAGCGGGCCAGGTCGTCGCTGAAGTCCGCCGGGTGACGGGTGGCGTCCACCAGCGTGGCCATGTACTGCTCCATCGGCTCGGCCACGTGCAGGGCGGCGATCTCGCGGCGGGCGGCGAAGATCGCCTCCTGGGCCAGGGCCACGGGGACCTGAGCAGGAGCGTCGCCGGCGGCCGGGCTTGCCTCGCGATTGTTGGCCTGCTCTTCCTGACGCACCAGGCGAATCACCTGAACCTCTTCCTCGCGGCTGGGGTAGTCGACCCGCACATGCATCATGAAGCGGTCCATCTGCGCCTCGGGCAGCGGGTAGGTGCCTTCCTGCTCGATCGGGTTCTGGGTGGCCAGCACCATGAACAGCGCCGGCATCTTGTGGGTCGTGCCGCCCACCGTGACCTGGCGCTCCTCCATGGCCTCGAGCAGGGCCGACTGCACCTTGGCCGGGGCGCGGTTGATCTCGTCGGCCAGCACCAGATTGGCGAACAGCGGGCCCGGGTGAAAGCGGAATACCGCGCCTTCCTCGCCCTGATGATAGACCTCGCTGCCGGTCACGTCGGAAGGCAGCAGGTCGGGCGTGAACTGGATACGACTGAAGTCGGCCTCCAGGTGGCGCGCCATGGCCTTGACCGCGCGGGTCTTGGCCAGTCCCGGCAGGCCTTCGATCAGCAGGTTGCCGCCGGCCAGCAGGCCGATCACCAGCCGCCGAATGACGTCGCGCTGGCCGATGATCGACTCGCCGATGGCGGCCTCGAGTCCCTTGATGTCGTCGTTGAGGCTCATGGTTTCTCCGGGTAAAGGCGTTGCCAGTCGCGGGCCATGTCGATCAACTGCCAGTCGCGCGCTTCAGCCTGTTCCAGGCCATCGGCCAGGCGTCCGATATGGCTGTCGCTGTCGTAGGCGACCTCGCGCTCGCCATCGGTGTGGTGAACCAGCCCGCCAAGGCGCGGGCCTTCGCCCTCGGTGGTCCAGATCAGCATCGGCACGTCGCCGTCTGAGTTGCCCACGGCGAGAATCGGGCGCTGGCCCAGATGGCGGTTGATCGATATCACCTTGCCGGGGCCGTCATCGAGCCAGATGTCGCCGCCGCGCTTGTAGAGCTGCGGATCGTCCTCGAGATCGACCAGTTCCATCTCGCCGGTACTGCCGATGATGTTCTGGGGCGGCACGCCATAGACGTCGCTGGCGAAGACGCGCATGAACTCGAGCCCGCCACCGGAGACGATGTAGGTCGAGAAGCCGTGGTCGCGCAGGTAGCCGAGCAGTTCGAGCATCGGCTGGTAGACCATGTCGGTGTAGAAGCGGCCGGTCGCGGGGTGGGTGGCGTTGGCCAGCCAGTCGCTCACGTCCTGCTGGAAGTCACTCAGCGACAGGTCCTGGTGGGACAGCGACAGCAGCGCCTGGATGCCTTCCTCGCCGGCCTCCAGCAGGGTGTCGATGTCACCTTCGGCGGCGGCCTTCTTGAGCGGCGTGTCGAGCGCCTCGGGGTCGGCCTCGCTGGCGCGGTCCAGGGCGTAGAGCAACTGGGTGTAGGCGGGCTGCTCACTCCACAGAGTGCCATCGTTGTCGAACACCGCGATGCGTCGCTCCTGTGGCACGAAGTCTTCGCTGTCCGGATCGCTGGTGGACTCGACAAAGTCGACGATGGTGCTCTTGCTGTGACCGGCATTCCAGGAGGGCAGCGGGTCGGCCAGTGCCATCGCAGGAAGCAGAGACAGCAGTACCGCGGGCAGCAGCGTTGCCAGTGACTGTCGTTGGAGGATGCTCGGATTAGGGGGATTCATGCACTCGGTTCCTTGAGAGAATGGAAGGGGCTCTTCGACCCGTCTTTTTTCACCGACGAGCCGCCCCCGGGGGAGCGGCTCGTGGCGTTCAAGCCGGCGTCAGTGAACGCTGGCGGGCTGTTCCAGGGCTTCCATTACCTGATCCAGACTGAAACTTGCTGCCTTCATGCGTGGCGGAAACTCCTTGAAGGTCTCCAGGAAGTTTGCCACATAGGACTGGGCGGGCAGGGCCAGGAAGGAGTGATCCAGCAACCAGTCATAGTAGGTGTTGGAGGTCAGCTGAGCACGCTCGTAGGGATCGCGGCGCAGGTTGAACATCAAGGGGACACGCAGCGGGGTGAAGGGGTTCGCCCACACTTCGAAGGTACCCTCGATGCGCTGCTCCATGAACACCAGCTTCCAGTCATCGTAGCGCAGCGCGGTCAGGTCACCGTCATCGGAGAAGTAGAACACCTCATGACGGGGGCCTTCCTCACTTTCCCCGGTGAGCAGGGGCAGGAAGTTGTAGCCGTCCAGATGTACGTTGTACTCGCGACCGATGGCCTGAACGCCACCCTCCAGCAGGTCCTGCTTGATGGAATCGTTGCCGACGGCGGCCATGAAGGTCGGCATCCAGTCCATGTGGTGCATGACCTCGTTGGAGATGGAGCCTTCCTCGATCTGACCTGGCCAGCGGACCATGGCGGGTACCCGCCAGCCGCCTTCCCAGTTGGTGTTCTTTTCACCGCGGAATGGCGTCATGCCAGCGTCGGGCCAGGTATTCATGTGCGGCCCGTTGTCGGTGGAGTAGAACACGATGGTGTTGTCGGCGATGCCCAGCTCGTCAAGCTTGTCGAGGAACTGGCCGACGTGCATGTCGTGCTCGACCATACCATCGGCGTATTCGTTCTGACCGGAGATACCGCGCAGCTCGTCCTTGACGTGGGTACGGAAGTGCATGCGGGTGGCGTTCCACCAGACAAACCAGGGGGTGCCCTCGGCGGTCTTGCGCTCGATGAAGTCCAGCGCCGCGGCGGAGGATTCCTCGTCGATGGTCTCCATTCGCTGGCTTGTCAGCGGTCCGGTGTCCTCGATCTGCCCGTCGGCGCTGGACTTGATTACCCCACGGGGGCCGAAGGCCTCGCGGAAGGTACGCCCGTCCGGCATTTCCATATCGGCAGGGTAGTCCGGGTGCTCGGGTTCTTCCTCGGCGTTGAGGTGATAGAGGTTACCGAAGAATTCATCGAATCCGTGATTGGTCGGCAGGTGTTCGTCGCGATCGCCCAGGTGGTTCTTGCCGAATTGGCCGGTGGCGTAGCCTTCGGCCTTGAGCAGGGCGGCGATGGTCGGGTCCTTCTCGCTGATGCCCTGAGCGGCGCCCGGCAGGCCGACCTTGGATAGCCCTGTGCGAAACACGCTCTGGCCGGTGATGAAGGACGAGCGGCCGGCGGTGCAGGACTGTTCACCATAATAGTCGGTGAACATCATGCCTTCGTCGGCGATGCGGTCAATATTGGGGGTCTGGTAGCCCACCAGACCGTGGGTGAAGGCCGAAATATTGGACTGCCCGATATCGTCGCCCCACAGCACCAGGATGTTGGGTTTGGACGAGTTTCCGTTGTCCTGCTGCTGGGTGTCATTCTCCTGGGCAAGCACCGACGTGGACATCGTCATGATAAGGCTGGCCGCTAGATAACCGCTCCAGCGTTGCGCTCTGTTGCGATAAGGATTGAATGCGAACACCGTCTGTCTCCCTGACCCGGTCGCGTACCACGATGACCAGTGATTTGACGCGATGAGAGGCTCCGAGGGAGCCCGATCGCTCGAGTATAGGAGGAGTTGTTGACGATTCAGTGCAACAGAAGAGGTAAGGCGGGGGAGGATAATCAGGGTAAGGAGAGAAAGCGTCTCATTGCGGCGAGAAAGTCCGATGTTGGCGGACGTTTCGCGCCAAATACAAGGAGTTGCTGGATTGTCGTATTTTTGTAAAAAAGTGTTCTGATGACGCGGTCGATGTCGGTACAGAAATTGGAAGGGCGTCGAACGAAAGGTCAGATAGAAAGGCGAGACAGAAAGGCCAGAAAGAAAAGACAGACAAGATACAGGAAAGACAATCGATGGCGCGCCCGGGAGGATTCGAACCTCCGACCACCTGATTCGTAGTCAGGTACTCTATCCAGCTGAGCTACGGGCGCGCAGATGCCGCAGGGGATGCGGCGTCGAGAGGCTGCGCATGGTAGAGCAAAGAATGTGATTTCGCAAGGTGTCTTCGGGAGGCAGTACCAGGCCCGGCCTGCGGGACTGGCCGCCGAATCAAGTAGCGGAGCTGCTTGATCAGGAACCAATCAACCGATCCGCCAACTTGCCGATATCGTCGACGCTATAGTCCGGTACCGGGACGCCGTCCGCCGGCAACATGGCGTTGTAGGGTCGTAGCACCAGTGCACCCTGCCAGCCGGCGGCCTGGGCGCCGATGGTATCCCACAGGTGGCAGGCAATCAGGCACAGTCTAGATGGCGGTGTCTGCATGGCCTCGGCGACCTGGGCGTAGGTGTCCGGCGCGGGCTTGAACTTTTTGACCTGGTCGACGCTGAATGAGCGTTCGAAATACTCGGCCAGTCCTGCCTTTTCCAGCGGCGTGGGGCCAGCGCCCGGTGCCGAGTTGGTCAGGGTGACCAGGCGAAAGCCGGCCTGGCGAAGCCGCTCGAGTGCCGGGGCCACGTCGGGGTGCGCCGGCATGGAGCCGATGCGCTCACCCAGTTCGTCGAGATCGTTCTGCTCGAGGGTGACCCCGTGAATCTCGGCGGTCATGCGCAGGGCGCCTGCGCCGAGCTGGCCGAAGGGCGTATAGAGTCCCGACAGGGTCATCGACTGGGAGTAGAGGATCAGTTGGGCGAACCATTCGCGCAGCATCGCCGGGTCGCCGAACAGCCGATCGAACAGCGGCTCAAGGTGGGTCAGGTCGAGCAACGTCTCGTTGACGTCGAAGACCAGCACGTCGGGGCGTTCTGGGGCAGTCATGGCGTCTCCTTGATCGAGCCCGTCGCGATCGACGGGGCCTTCGGTGGCCTCGGCCAGGTACCACGACCAGGCACCACGACAGGACGCCACGGTAGCGTCCTGTCGATAGGGTGGTCGTTACTCGGCCTTCTTCCAGTCGAACTTGGCGAAGGGTTCGTCCACCGGGGTGTTGGCCAGGTGATTGGTGTAGTTGCTCATGACCTTCTGGGACAGGGCCAGGATCACTTCGAGCACCTGGCGCTTAGTGTAGCCGGCGTCGAGGAAGGCCTGCACGGCGTCGTCATCGACGTTGCCACGTTCGCGCACGACCGACAGGGTGAAGGTACGCAGCGCTTCGAGGCGCTCGTTGGGCAGCGGGTCTTCGTTGCGCAGGGCGTCGGAGACGGCGTCATCCACTTCCATCTGCTTGGCGATGGCGGTGTGGGCCGGCACGCAGTAGTGACAGTTGTGCTCGACGTTGATGGTTTGCCACACCACGGTGGTTTCCTCGGCATCGAAGGAGGAATCCAGAAATAGCTGGTGCAGGCGCTGGTAGCCTTCCAGCAGGCCCGGTGCCTCGGCCATGACCGCGTGCAGGTTGGGGATCATGCCAAAGGCGTTGACCGAGTTGTCGAGCAGTGCCTGGCTCTCTTCGGGGGCGCTTTGCTTGTCGTGGAGGCTAAAGTCGGTCATCGGGTTCTCCTGTGTGATGGCGCCTGTGGCAAGGCCGCAGACCGTTGCAGACCGGGGCGTTGCACGCGCCATTGATTCCGAATTTTTTGAGCGATTGCTCAAAATTGGCCGCCAGCAGGCCCTGCTGAAAGCCGTTCGGGCACACTCTAGCTATACCTGAGCGATCACTCAAGTTAAAATTTGAGCAGTTGCTCAATTTTCTGAAGGCCGTACCGGCCACGACACCGGACCCATCCATGCCGCGCGCGACACTACATAACCGTCAGGATTCGCTGGAACGTGCCCTGCACCTGTTCTGGCAGAAGGGGTTCCACGCCACCTCGCTCAAGGACCTGGAACGCACCCTCGATATGCGGCCGGGCAGCATCTATGCCGCCTTCGGCAGCAAGGATGCGTTGTTTCAGGAGGCGCTGGAACGCTATGCCCGGCTCGGGCTGGTCGAGCTCGAGCGTACCCTGGCCGAGTACGACTCGCCCTTGACGGGGCTGGCCGCCTACCTGCGCAAGCTGGGCTGTCTGCGGGACCAGGAGCTTCCCAGCCGGGCCTGCATGCTGGTGAAGAGCCTGCTGGAGTTGGGCGAGCGAGAGCAGGCTGCGCTGGGCAAGGCCGAGGCCCTGCTCGAGGCCATGGAAGCCTGCTTCGTCGATCAGTTTTGCGCCGCCAAGGACGCCGGAGAGCTTGAGCCGAGCGCCGACCCGGTGCGCCTGGGACGGCGGCTACAGGCCGAGGTGATGGGTCTTCGCGCCTACGCCCAGCGCGAGGTCGATAGCCAGGCGGTGCACGCCCTGGCGGACGATATGGCCCGGTCGATCGAAGCGCTGCGGCTTCCCTGAACGCGGCGCGCCTGTTCTGATGCACGTCCGCCAATGGTGGGCCGCCTGCCGAGTCCGACGTTGGTGCAACGCCAGACTCGGCAGCGGACAGGGCCTCAGGAGGCGGAGGGTGATGTCGCCTCGGGTGACGCGGTATCGCTATCGCCTGAGCGTGGCCGGCGACGTTCCACCAGGCGACGCACGCCCACATAGAACAGCGGGGTCAGCAAGAGCCCGAACAGGGTCACCCCGATCATCCCGTAGAACACCGCCACGCCCATCGCCTGACGCATTTCGCTACCCGCACCGGAGGCCAGCATCAGCGGGATGACGCCCGCGGTGAAGGCCACCGAGGTCATCAGGATCGGCCGCAGGCGCAGGCGGCAGGCGGTCAGCACAGCGTCCAGTCGCGACTGTCCCTGGCTCTGCTGCTCGCGGGCGAACTCCACCAGCAGGATGGCGTTCTTACAGGCCAGCGCCACCAGCACGATCAAGCCGATGCGGGTGAAGATGTTGTTGTCACCGCCGGTCAGCCACACACCGGCCATGGCCGACAGCAGCGTCATCGGCACGATCAGGATGATCGAGAACGGCAGCGACCAGCTCTCGTACTGGGCCGCCAGCACCAGGAACACCAGCAGCACCACCAGCGGGAAGACGTAGATCATGGTGTTGCCCGCCAGCACCTGCTGGTAGGTGACCTCGGTCCACTCGTAGGCCACGCCGGCCGGCAGGGTGGTGGCCAGCACCTCCTCTATCGCCTGCTTGGCCTGGTCACTGGACATGCCCGGCGCCGGCGAGCCGTTGATGTCGGCGCTGACGAAGGTGTTGTAGTGCATGACCCGGTCCGGCCCGGTGGTCGGGCTGATCTCGACGAAGCTGCCCAGCGGGATCATCCGGCCGTCGTTGCTGCGCACCTTGAGCTGGCGGATGGCCTCGGCGTCCAGGCGGTATTCGGCGTCGGCCTGGGCGCGTACCTGATAGGTCCGGCCGAAGCGGTTGATGTCGTTGACGTAGAGCGACCCCAGGTAGATCTGCAGGGTGTCGAACACCGCATCCAGCGAGACATTCATCACCAGCGCCTGCTCGCGGTCCACCTCCACGTCGTACTGCGGCACCTGGATGCGATAGCTCGAGTAGACACCGGCCAGCCGCGGGTCCTGATTGGCGGCGCCGACCACCGCCTGGGTCGCCTCGAACAGCCCGTCGAAGCCGACGTTGCCGCGGTCCTGCAGCTGCAGCTTGAAACCCCCGGTGGTGCCGAGGCCAAGGATCGGCGGAGGCGGGAACACCGCCACGTAGGCCTCGTCGATCTGGGCGAACTGGGCATTGAGGCGGGCGGCGATGGCGCCGGCCGAAAGCTCCGGCGACTGGCGCTCGTCGAAGGGCGCAAGCGGGGTAAAGACGATGCCTGAGTTGGAGGCATTGACGAAGCCATTCACCGAAAGACCGGGGAAGGCCACGGTGTTGGCCACGCCCGGCGTTGCCAGGGCGATCTCCTGCATCTCGGCGAGCACCTCGCTGGTGCGCTCGAGGCTCGCGGCGTCGGGTAACTGGGCCATGGCCACCAGGTACTGTTTGTCCTGGGACGGAATGAAGCCGCCGGGGACCTCCTGAAACAGCTTGCCGGTGAGTCCCAGCAACGCCAGGTAGCCGAGACCGACGATCAGCCCGAAGCGCAGTAGGCGACGAATCAGCCCGGTGTAGCCCCGCGACATGGCAGCGAAGGCGCGGTTGAAGGGGCTGAACAGCCAGCGGCCGAACAGGGCGTCGATCAGCCGGGTCAGCCAGTCGGGCTTAGCCCCGTGGGGCTTGAGCAACAGCGCCGACAGCGCCGGTGACAGGGTCAGCGAGTTGAACGCCGAGATCAGCGTCGAGATGGTGATGGTCAGCGCGAACTGCTGGTAGAACTGGCCGGTCAGGCCGCTGATGAAGGCGGTCGGCACGAATACCGCGGTCAGCACCAGGGCGATGGCGATGATCGGCCCGGTGACCTCGCTCATGGCGATGCGGGTGGCCTCATAGGGCGAGTGGCCGAGTTCGATATTGCGCTCGACGTTCTCCACCACCACGATGGCGTCGTCCACCACGATGCCAATCGCCAGCACCAGGCCGAACAGCGACAGCGTATTGATCGATACGCCGATCAGCTGCATCACCGCGAAGGTGCCGATCAGCGAGACCGGCACCGCGATCAGCGGAATCAGCGAGGCCCGCCAGGTCT
Organism: Halomonas sp. MMSF_3323; assembly: GCF_030733595.1. Taxonomy (NCBI): domain Bacteria; kingdom Pseudomonadati; phylum Pseudomonadota; class Gammaproteobacteria; order Oceanospirillales; family Halomonadaceae; genus Halomonas; species Halomonas sp. MMSF_3323. The sequence continues at coordinate 63,072 of NZ_JASHIT010000032.1, forward strand.
GCAGGAACAGCACCACCACGACCACCACCAGCAGCACCGCCTCCAGCAGCGTATGCACCACCGCCTCGATGGAGCCGCGCACGAACACGGTGGGGTCATAGACGATGTCGTAGTCGACGCCGTCGGGGAAGGTCTCGGCGGCCTCGGCCATATAGTCGCGCACGCCGTCGGACAGGGCGATGGCGTTGGAGCCCGGACGCTGGAATACCGGCAAGGCCACGGCGTCCTTGCCGTCGAGTTGGGCGCGCAGGGCGTACTGATCGGCGCCGAGCTCCACCCGGGCGACGTCGCCCAGGCGGGTGATGCGGCCGTCGTCGTCCACCCGGATCACGATCTGGCGAAATTCTTCAGGCGAGGACAACCGTCCCTTGACGTTGAGCAGGCGCTGGAACTGGCTTTCGCGCGGGGCTGGCTGGGCGCCCAGGCTGCCGGCGGCGACCTGCTGGTTCTGCTCACGCAGCGCCGCCACCACGTCGCTGGCGCCGAGGCCCCGGGAGGCGATGGCGTCCGGGTCGAGCCACACCCGCATGGCGTACTCGCCGGCCCCGAACAGGCCGACGTCACCCACACCCTCGAGGCGCGCGATGTCGTCCTGCAGGTTCAGCCGCGCGAAGTTCGATAGCCATAGCTGGTCGTAGCGCCCATCCGGTGAGGTCAGGTGGACCACCATGGTCAGGTTGGGCGACGACTTCTCGGTGGTCACCCCCAGCGCCTGGACCTCCTGGGGCAGGCGAGGCGTGGCGCGGGCCACCCGGTTCTGGACGTTGACCTGGGCCTGGTCCAGGTCGGTGCCGAGGGCGAAGGTCACGGTCAGCGTCAGGTTGCCGTCGGCGGTGGACTGGGAGTCCATGTACAGCATGCCTTCGACCCCGGTGATTTCCTGCTCCAGCGGGGTGGCCACGGTCTTGGCGATGACCTCTGGATTGGCGCCGGGGTAGTTGGCCTTGACCACCACGGTGGGTGGCACCACCTCGGGGTATTCAGAGACCGGCAACTTGAACAGCGCCAGGCTTCCGGCCACCACGATCAGGATCGACAGCACCGCAGCGAACACCGGGCGTCGGATAAAGAAGTTCGACAGGTTCATGTGCGCGCAGGCTCCTGGTCGAAGTGCTTGGCGTCGGCGGCCAGCGTGCCCGCATCGCCAGTGGTGTCGCCCGAGGCGGCATCGGTAACCGGGCCGGGGGCCAATTCAGGGACAGACGCAGTGGGGGAGCCGGGCGCTGCGTCGAGGCGTTCGGCCAGGCGACGGGTACGCTCTCGCAGTTGCTCCAGCGGGGCGCGGTCGGGGCCGTCGACCAGCGCAGGAGAGATCGCCATGCCGGGGCCGAACTTCGAAGGACCGGCGGCGACCACGGACTCACCGCCCTCGAGCCCTTCGCTGATCTCGCGCCAGGCCCCGAAGCGGGCGCCGGTGGTGACCTTGCGGTAGGCGAGTTTGCCCTGTTCGTCGGCGACCAGTACAAAGTTGGCGTCGAGGTCGGTGCCAATGGCGCGGTCGGGCACCAGCACCCCATCGCGATGGCGGGCGGCAGCGATTCGCACCCGGGCGAAGGCGCCGGGGCGCAGCGATGGATGCCCGGCGTCGAAGCGAGCGCGCACCCTCAGGGTGCCGGTGGCCTCATCGACCCGGTTGTCGATAAAGTCGAGCTCGCCCTGGTAGGCGAAGTCGTCCTGGCCGGCGAGCTGCAGTTCTACCGGCCAGCCCTGATCGGCGGTAATCTCGGCAAAGTCGCGGTTCCAGCTGCGCTCGTCGATATCGAAGTAGGCGTCGACCTGGTCGGTGCTGACGATGGTGGTCAACACGCTCTGGCCGGCGCTGACCACGTTGCCCACCGTCAGGTCGGCGCGGGAGACGCGTCCGCTGATCGGCGCGCTGACCTCGGCGTGGGCCAGATCGAGACGAGCACTGTCGAGTTGTGCCTGCAGCGAGGCGACCTCGGCATTCTGGGCCTGGGCACTGGCGCGCCGGGCTTCGGCTTCCTCGCGGGCCATCAGGTTGCGCCCGACCAGCTGATTGGCACGGTTGGCCTCACCGTTGACGCGGGCCAGCTCGGCCCGGCCCCTGGCAAGCCCGGCCTCCAGCTCACGCACCCGCGCCTCGAAGGGCGCGAGGTCCAGGCGAACCAGCGGTTGGCCCTGTTCGACCAGGGAGCCTTCCTCGAACAGGATCTCGGCGACCTGACCGGTGACCCGGGGGCGCAGGGTGACACGCTCGGGAGCCTCGAGGCGGGTGGTGTAGCGATACCAGTTCGAGACCGGCTGACGCACCGCCTGGACCACCTCGACCCGAGGCGCGGGCGCAGAGCCCGCGCCATCGGCAGCGTCACCTTGTCCTCCCTGACCTTCGCCGGGTTGGCAGGCTGCCAGCAACAGCGCCAGGGCGGCGAGCCCCAGGCCACGGGCCAGGCGACGTATTGCACGAGGTGTCTTACGCGGTGCTGTACGACGTGCCGTGCGACTCGCCTTGCGATGTCCAGTGCGGCCAGCGCTATCGGCACCCCCTCGAGCAGGCAGGTCGTCAGACTCCGAGGGCGATACGGCAAGCGCAGGGGAGGGGGCAGGCGACA